>SHXR01000022.1 GCA_009693235.1 Betaproteobacteria bacterium
AGCCGGCCGAAGATCACGCGTGTGCTGCAAGGCCGCTGCGGGCTACGCCCTTCGCGACCTTGCGGCACACGAAGAACCGATTCACCAAAAAGCGGACAACCTATTTGTTACCAAACCGGACAGATCTATTTACTCCCGACAGTGCAACGACGTCGCCAAATCAATTGAGTAACCTCTTGATGGCGGCCACCGCCAGGGTGGCGATTTTCCCGTCGATTCAAACGGCTACCCGCCCCCCCTCGTAGCGCCTGGCGCACTGGCATGAAACCGCATGATCGCACTGCCATCGGCCGTTTTCTTCGGTACGGTCTTCCACGCATGTCCGTACACCACTTCAACGGTCACCGGCAAGCGCCCGTCACGACGCATTGCTTCGAGGCGGTCAAGCGCGGCGCGCCAGCCCGCCTTCCCGGTGAGTCCACGACGGCGAACGGCGATCGCATTCGCTTGCCCGGTATCGCGAAGGTCAGCAAAGAGTTGCTCGACGCTCGCATACGTCAGCGTCAGGCGTTCCATCTCCATCACCGGATCGGCAAAACCAGCGCCCACCAATTGATCGCCAAGGTCATGCATGTCGACAAAGGTGTGCACGCGCGCCGGTTCGCCTGATACAGCAAAGGCGGCACGCAATTCCATCAACGTGTCGGGACCAAACGCGGAGAACATGACCAGACCGCCGGTCGCCAAGACCCGATGCCATTCATCGAACAGACCGTCTTCGGTGCGCGCACCCAGGGCTAGATTCGACCAGATGAAATCGATCGATCCGGGAGCGATTGGCAGCCGCGAGAAATCCCCGCACACCGCATGGGTGCGGGACGAGGTAAACAGCTGGCGCACACGTTCAGCCAGCGTGCGTTCCCTAATGCCCGCAGCGATTGCATGCGAGGCAATGTCCATCGCAATGACCTCGGCGTCCCGATACCTCGCCCGCAACGGCGCAAATGCGGGAAAGCGACCGGAACCGGCCTCCAGGATGCGCTTGGGGGTGAGCTTGACCATCGCCAACCGTTCGATCATGCGCGATTCAATCTCACGTGCGACGACGTCCACCGTGTCCGCTGTCCTGACGGCCGCGCGATTGGCAAACCGGCGCACTGCGCTGATGTCGATGCGAGACGGGCCACCGGTATCCATGCAATGAGTCGGTTCGAATGACTAGCGTTGCAAAACGCCCAGCGCCGCTTCAATCGCCTGACCGACCTGCAGGATTCGCTGATCAGCATTCGACATGCCTGCGACCATGAGTCCAACCGGTGCGTCACCAGAGGCATGACAGGGGATGGAAAGCGCACAGCCATCCAGGAAATTGATCGTCGTCGGATTACGCAGCATCGCATAATTGGCGCGTGCGTACTGATCGTCGTCTCGTTCCAATGCGTCAATCGACGGTGCGATCGATGCGGTCGTCGGCATCAACAAGGCATCGTAAGGTGATGTGACGAGCATAGCGCGGGCAATCATGCGGGCGCGGACGCCGCCAAGCTCAATATAGTCGGCCGCGGACATGCCTTGTGCAAAGGCAATGCGCACCGCTACCCGCGGATCGTATTCTGCGCCGCGTTCCTTGAGGAGATTGCGGTGCCATGCATAGGCTTCCGATCCGGCAAATCCGCCCGATCCGTTCAATGCAGGGATTTGCGTGAGTTCGGAAAATGGAACCTCGCACAACCGGGCCCCGGCCGCCGACAAGATCGACAACGCCCGTTCGAAGGCGGTCGCAACGACCGGCTCCAGGCGTTCGCACACGTAGTCACGAACCACCCCGAGGCGCAGGCCCGAGATTGGCAGCGCTACGGGAACGACCGGCTCGTCACCCGCCATGATCGCGTCGACCAACGCACAACATGCGACCGAGCGGGCGATAGGGCCGATGGAATCCAACGTGGTGGAGAGCGGCAGCACGCCCTCGCGGGGCACCCGGTGCGCCGTCGGTTTGAAACCGACCAGTCCACAGAGCGCCGCCGGAATGCGCACGGAACCGCCGGTGTCCGATCCGATCCCGGCGTCGGACATTTCGTCGCTCACCGAGACCGCCGCGCCGGACGACGATCCCCCGGGGATACGCCCGGTGGCACGATCGAACGGATTGCACGGCGTTCCATAGTGCGGATTGATGCCAAGCCCGGAGAACGCAAACTCCGTCATGTTCGTGCGCCCGATGATGATCGCACCGGCAGCACGCAGGCGCGCGACGACCGGTGCATCACACGATGCAGGTGCGGCGTCGGCCAGCACTTTGGATCCGGCGGGCGTCGGTTCGCCACGCACATCAAAAAGATCCTTAATCGAAATCGGCACGCCTGCCAGTGGCGATGGCGTCACGCCATGTGAGCGAAGGCGATCGGCGGCGCGTGCCGCCGCGCGGGCGGCGGCGTCATAGACTTTGATAAAGGTACGCGGGCCCTCACCGCTGTGAGCATTGGCGAGCGCCCGCTCGACGAGTGCCTCGCTCGTCGTTGCACCGCTCGCCAAGCGACCGGCAATTTCAGCTAACAATGCCATGTTGGATAATTGAGTTTGAATCGATCCGCAGAATCGGCCAGTCTATCACTCCGCTTTTTCACGAAACTCGTCCACGAACAGGTACTCACTCAACATGCAACCGGCAAGACGACCATTCGATCGAGCACTGGCCAAAATTGCCGCAACGCTGTTGCCGCAAGATTGCGTGCTATGCAATGGGTCAACGCGAGAATTTCTAGTGTGTGAGCCTTGCCTGCAATCCATCCCGCGCCTGCCTGACAAGTGCCCGCGCTGCGCCTTGCCCACCTTCAACGGCGCGTTATGTGGGGCGTGTCTTCATCATCCACCCCACTTTGACGCAACGTTCGCCGCCTGCCGCTACGATTTTCCGCTTGATCGGCTGATACAAGCGTACAAGTACGATGGCGCACTCGCGATGGGCGCCTTATTTGCGCACCTGCTGGGCAGCGTGTTGGACGCTTCGTCGACCGTGGATCTAATCGTGCCGCTGCCCCTGGCGACCAAACGCCTGCGCGAGCGCGGTTTCAACCAATCCCATGAAATTGCCCGGCGCCTCGGATCACGAACGGGAATCGACGTCGACCCGACCGCTGCGATACGGGTTCGCGATACCACGGTGCAAGCAGAGCTGCCGGTTGGTGATCGGTCGCGCAACGTTCGTAATGCCTTCACGGCCACAGCGGCAATCATGGGGCGTCGGATCGCCGTCGTGGATGACGTCATGACCACCGGCGCGACCCTTGACGAGTTTGCGCGCATCCTCAAATCGCACGGCGCCCTGCATGTCGAGAACTGGGTGGTTGCGCGTGCCTTGCTTGATCCCTGACAGCCCCTTGCATGTTCGATATCGTTCTCTACCGACCGGAAATCCCGCCCAATACCGGTAATGTGATTCGCTTGGCGGCCAACTCGGGGGCGCGATTGCACCTCGTTCGACCGCTCGGATTTCTATTGGATGACCGGCACCTTGCGCGCGCGGGACTCGACTACGGCGACATCCGTGATGTGGTCATCCACGATGATTGGAGCGCCTGTCGCAGCGCCTTAAGCGGACGAAGAATGTTCGCGCTCAGCACGCGCGGCACGCGATCGTTCGGCGCGGCATCGTTTGCGGCGGGCGATGTCTTTGTTTTCGGTCAGGAGACAGCCGGGCTCCCGCAGGAGATCCTCGATGAATTCGGCACCGACTGTCGACTGCGTGTGCCGATGATGCCGCATGTTCGCAGCATCAATCTCTCGAATACCGTTGCGATCGTCGTCTACGAAGCATGGCGCCAGTGCGGCTACGCCGGGGCCACGGGGCTACGCACCGATGGGACCGCCTAGTGGCGAAGTCTCACTCAGGCCGCGGGTCGCGGGACAGGAGCTGTTCGACAGCATCGCGCGGCGACATATTCTCGAAGAGCACTGCGCACACCGCCCGTGTGATCGGCATGTCGACCCCTAGTGATTGCGCTGCATGGGCGACTGCACGCGCGGTATGGACGCCTTCGGCGACGTGACCCAACTGCTCAAGCACCGCTGCAATCGGTTTGCCCGCCGCCAGCTCGAGCCCTACCCGCCTGTTGCGAGACAGCGCGCCGGTGCAAGTCAAGACGAGGTCGCCCGCCCCGGCAAGACCGATAAATGTCTCGAGCCGACCACCCATTGCAACGCCTAAGCGCGTCAACTCGGCGAGGCCGCGCGTGATGAGCGCAGCGCGTGCATTGAGCCCAAGATCCAGTCCATCAGAAATCCCGGTGGCGATCGCCATGACGTTCTTCACCGCACCACCTACCTCTACGCCGGTAATGTCAGGCGTGAAATAGATGCGAAATCGCGAATGGTGCAGCTCGCGGGACATGGTTGCTGCGAACGCTTCGTCGGTCGATGCGAGGGTCAGCGCGGCGGGCAAGCCACGCGCCACCTCGAGGGCAAAACTTGGTCCGGAAAGCGCTGCATAGGGCGTTTTGTCGCCGAGCACGCTCGTCGCAATCTGATGCGGCAGGTGCGCAGTTCCCTGTTCAAATCCCTTGCAAGCCCCAATAACCGGCCGGCCGGCCGGTCCATTCGCGATGTCCGCCAATACTTCCCGTAGTGCTGCGGTGGGTGTGGCGACCAAGACGACATCACTGGCTGCGATCGTTTGTCCGCGGGTCGAACCAAGCGACACATTCGCCGGCAATTCAATTCCCGGGAGATAGCCGTGACGGCGCGTCGCCGACAGCAGGTCCCGCTGCTCATCGGATCGCGCCCACAGTGTGATCTGATGGCGCCTGGAAAGCGTGACGGCGAGCGCCAATCCCCAAGCGCCTGCACCGATCACGCCAATCTTCATGCCTGGACGATCGTCAGGCGATCAGCAACGGTGTTGCGGCCTTTGCGCCGCTTTGCATGCTCGCGCGGGCCGCCGGCGACAGCGTATTCACTGGCCCCAGACCTCGCGCAAACGGACAAAACCGGTAGCGCCGTCACGATGACGCACCCGCACCCAGCCTGGGCTGTTCGAATCGACAATGTCGAGCACGACCCCTTGCACCGCTTGAAACGCGCTCGCCGCGCGATCGTCGGGTTGCACCCGAACATCCACGGTCGGGACGACCACCATCGCGGATCGACGATCCGACAATGCCTTGCGCTCCACCCAGGCAAGATCGCCGGCAAAATCGCGGACGCGCACCCAAGTGCCTTCCGCCGAGATGATTCGACCGGGTAATTGGCCGTTGACACGAACAGCTTGTACGCGCGTGGCGACGGGCCGTCGTAGAAGATGGTCCCGTTCGCTGCGGTGGTCTTGAAATCAGACGCCAGCGCCTGCGCACTGACGAACGCCAAGCAGAGCGAGAAAACTGCTCCGCTAATGCGCGATTTCAATTTTGGGTGCTTCTGCAGCCTGTTGTTCTTGCAGCCGCTGTGCATAAAGTGCCTCGAAGCTGATGGGGGCAAGATTGATGGGGGGGAACCCGGCGCGATTTACGAGACTTGATATCGTTTCGCGCGCATACGGAAATAAGGTTGTGGGACAGCCGATGCCCTGAATCAAATTGAGATCCTGCTCGGCAAAGCCGCGAATTTGGAAAATGCCCGCCTGCGCCGCTTCGACGAGAAACACCGTCCGCTCGGCCGCCTTTGCGGTGACGGTGATCGTCAGCACGCATTCATAGAGCCCCTCGCCAACCGGGCCTGCCGCTGTTTGCATCTGCACATCGATCTGCGGCTGCACTTCCTCAAAAAAAATCTGTGGGGCATGGGGGACTTCCACAGAACAGTCTTTAACGTACACCTTTTCAATCGCCAGAATCTGGCTCGGTTGCTGCGGCTCGCTCATGCCATTTCCTAAGAATCTGTTGCAGGTTTTAAGAGGCTCGGTCGCGGAGAAGGAGCCCCGACACAGCCGACCGCAGCTTACGTTTTCGAACTACCCGGCGAGCAGGGGATCCAGGCCGCCGGCGCGATCAAGTGCATACAGGTCATCGCAACCACCGATATGGCGCTCACCGATGAAGATTTGCGGCACCGAGCGCCGACCGGTCTTGGCAATCATCTCTTGCTTGCGATCAGGGTGTTGATCGACGTCGATCTTGTCGATCTCGGCAACGCCTTTGGCGCGCAGGAGCGCCTCGGCTCGTTGGCAGTATGGACACCAATCCGTTGCATACATCTGGACCTTGGCCATAGCGATTACTTCTCCACTGGTAGGCCGGCTGCTTTCCAAGCCGTAAATCCACCGCTCAAGTTGACGACATTGGCAAAACCATGTTTCTTCAGAATGGCGATCGCGCCGCCCGCACGCTGGCCGTTTGCGCAATACACGATAACCGGCTTGGCTTTGTTTTTTGCCACATCGGTCGCACGTTCATTCAGCTGTGCAAGCGGAACATTGCGTGCGTTCAGAATATGCCCATTCGCGTAGTCGTTGGTCTCTCGCACGTCGAGAATCATTGCATCTTCACGGTTGATCAGAAAAGTTGCCCGCAACGTATCAATCGAAGCCCCCGCCGCACCGCGCCGCACGAGCGGCCATAGCAGCATCGCGCCACTGACAAATGCCACGGCGATCAAGAACATATTCTCGGAAAAGAACTTCATCGACATACTGATTCCCCGCCCATTGATACCGGCCGCTCGACGCTGCCAGAGTTTTGCGCAAATGCTGAAGAGACCCCACCGCTCTAGATTCGAGGGCGGCCGGGCAAACGACTATTATAGAATCGCTTGCTCCCATTCGTATAGGAATTGCGTTCATGCACAAGCTCGTCTTAATCCGCCATGGCGAAAGTGTGTGGAACCGCGAAAACCGATTCACGGGTTGGGTGGACGTTCCGCTGTCCGAAAAAGGCGAAGTTGAGGCAAAAGATGCCGGCAAGTTATTGCAAGCAGAGGGTTTTGATGTCGATTTGGCGTTCACTTCCGTCTTGAAGCGAGCGATCAAGACGCTTTGGATCGCCCTTGAAGGCATGGATCGAATGTGGATTCCGGTCCGTTCCTCTTGGCGGTTGAACGAGCGGCACTACGGCGACCTGCAGGGATTGGACAAGGCCGAAATGGCCGCGAAATTCGGCGAAAAACAGGTCCATATTTGGCGGCGCAGCTACGACACTCCGCCCCCCTCGCTCGATGCCGAAGCAGCCAAAGACGCAGCAAAAGATCCGCGCTATCAGGATCTCGGTGGCGCGCCATTTCCGCTGGCTGAATGCCTGAAAGACACTGTCCAACGGGTGGTGCCTTACTGGTCTTCGACGATCGCCCCGGAAATTCGCGCTGGCCGGCGAGTCGTGATCGTCGCGCACGGCAACTCGCTCCGCGCACTAGTGAAGTATCTGGGCAACATCGCCGATGACAAGATCGTCGAGCTGAATATCCCCACGGGTACGCCGCTCGTCTACGAGCTGGATGCGTCGCTATTGCCGCTGAAAAGCTACTACCTCGGCGATCGGGCCCGCATTGCAGCGGCGATGCAAGCGGTCGCGAAGCAGGGTAAAGCGCGCGCTTGATGGCAAGCTCTACCAGGTGGATTCTTTCACTCACCTTTGGGTTGATTGGCGCGGCGACCTTAGCGGATAGCCATGCAGCGGATAGCAAGGGCGAATTAAGAGCGCTCCGCGAGCAGCTGGATGCACTGAAACGCGAGATGGCCGAGTCGGAGGGGGACCGTAAAGAGGTCGCCGACCAGCTGCGTGATTCCGAACGGGCCATCTCAGAAGCAACCAAATCCTATCGGGAACATCAAGCGGCACAACGGAAGGCGCGGGAAGAACACCGGGAGATCGACGCTCGGATCCGTCAGAATGAGCTCGATATCGCCTCACGATCAAAAAACCTCGAGAGAATCGTCTATTTTCGGTACGTGCATGGCGAGGTGGGCCCGTTGCGAGTGATGCTCGCGAGTCGCGACTTCAGTTCACTTGCCCGTGACCTTTACTACCTCTCCCACGTCTCCCGTGCGCAAAGCGACATGATTCGCGGCCTGCGCGAGAGTCTGGCAGAACTGAATCAGCTGGCACACCAGAGCCGCGCGAAAGCCGAAGAGCTCGCCGCGCTGGAGGCCGCGGCCCGTGACGGACGGTCAAAGCTCGAAGCCGAGCGGGCCGAATGGCGCAGCGTGTTGGCGCGACTATCCTCGCAAATCCAAAAGCAGCGCCGCAGCATGCAAACGTTGCAGGCGAATGAACGAAGAATGGCGGAGCTGGTCGAACGCTTGAGTCGCGCTATTAGGGAAAGACCTGTGCCCTCGCCATCTTTGTCAAAACCCACCGATCGCAATGACAAAGTTCCTGAAGTGGGTGACACGCGAGGTGTATTCTCAAGCCTCCGAGGCAAGCTGCGGCTGCCGGTTCGTGGCGAGGTGACGGGGCGTTTTGGATCGCCGCGTGCCGAAGGTGGTCCGAGCTGGAAAGGCGTTTTTATCCGCGGGTCGGAAGGTGATGAGGTAAGAGCAGTCGCATCCGGGCGAATTGTGTTTGCCGACTGGATGCGCGGGTTTGGCAACCTGTTGATCGTCGATCACGGGGATACTTACCTGACCATTTATGGCAACAATGAATCGCTGCTGCGTCGACCCGGGGAAACGGTAAAAGGCGGCGATACGATCGCAACGTTGGGTCGTACTGGGGGCAACGAGTCGGCCGGTTTATACTTTGAACTGCGGCACCAGGGACGAGCGATCGATCCACTTTCCTGGGTGTCGTTGCGGTAGGTAGTGCGGTTTGACCAAAGGGTGCTCGCCCCTGGTGGTACCCTAAAAAGTAGCACGCGAAGAGATTTCGTTACGCTGATTAAGCAATATCGCTGAATCAATGTCTCATTCGATGATCGGTCGCGGAAAGGCTCTCGCAATGCGTGGCAAGTTCAAGCAGATTGGGTTGGTGTTCACCGGGGTCCTGTGCGGAGTCTTGCTCAGCCTCAATTTCTCCGCGGTCGCGCAACGCGACTCGACGGCCCGACTGCCGCTGCCAGTCGATGAACTGCGCAATTTTGCCGAAGTGTTCGGTGCGATCAAGTCGAATTACGTCGAGCCAGTCGAAGACCGGCGTCTGATCAACGAAGCCATCACCGGGATGCTGACCGGGCTTGACCCCCATTCCGTCTATCTCGATCGAGAGGCCTTCAAGGAACTGCAGGTAGGCACGCAAGGCCGCTTCGGTGGACTTGGTATTGAAGTCGGGATGGAAGATGGGTTCGTCAAAGTGATCTCGCCGATCGAAGACACGCCGGCTTTCCGTGCCGGCATCAAACCAGGCGACCTGATCATCAAGCTCGATGACACACCGGTCAAAGGCATGACGCTCAATGACGCCATCAAGCGCATGCGGGGTCGTCCGAAAACGAGCATCACCCTCACGATCAGCCGCAAGGGTGAGAATCAGCCGGTCGTCGTCACTCTGGTACGGGAAGAAATCCAAGTCCAAAGCGTGAAATCGAAAATCGTCGAGCCTGGCTATGGCTACGTCCGTGTCGCGCAATTCCAGGAACAGACCGGTGAAGACATGGTTCGGCATCTGGTTCGACTATTCAAGGAAGGCCCAATGAAAGGGTTGGTCCTTGATCTTCGCAACGATCCGGGTGGTCTATTGAATGGCGCGGTGGGCATCTCGGCGGCCTTTCTGTCCTCGAAAGCGCTGGTGGTCTCGACCGACGGCCGCACCGAAGATGCGAAGCGCAAATACATTGCCTCGCCCGAAGACTACGTACGCTCGCGCAACGATGATTTCTTGCGGAATTTGCCGGCCATCGCCAAGACCGTGCCGATGGTTGTCTTGGTCAATGGTGGTTCGGCGTCGGCGTCCGAAATTGTTGCGGGCGCACTCCAGGATCACAAGCGGGCAACGATCATGGGTTCGCAGACCTTCGGCAAGGGTTCGGTTCAAACGATCATGCCACTTGGCAACGGCACCGCGATCAAGCTCACCACCGCGCGATACTTCACGCCGAGTGGCCGCTCGATCCAGGCCAAGGGTGTTTCACCCGACATCCTGGTAGAGGATTCGGATCAGCCGCAAGCCCGCGTGCGCGAGACGGACCTTCTCAAGCACCTCGACAACGGTAAGGACGCCGGCAAGGCGAAGAAGAACGAGGAAGCGCCGGTCGCCGCGCCAAAGCCCGTCGCGCCGGCGCCTGTGTCAGGCGAGCGGAAGCCGGTCGAGTTCGGTTCCACCGACGACTTCCAGCTGAAACAAGCCATCAATCATCTTAAGGGCCAGCCGGTCGTCGCCAAGCCACCGGCAGCGAAGCCCGACAACTCTTGATGTAGCCTCGCAGCACCCCGAACGGGGCTGACGAAAAAGCCGGTACGATGAGTCCGGCTTTTTTCGTTTCTGATCTCGGCTCATCACCTCCGCCTGCTTCCAATCGCGGCAACCATGCAAGATGAATGACGATCAATTGCTTCGTTACTCCCGTCATATCCTGCTGCCCGAGCTTGGCATCGAAGGGCAGGCGCGAATTACGGCGGCTCGGGCGCTGATCGTCGGAGCAGGCGGACTCGGCTCACCCTGCGCTTACTACCTGGCTTCGGCCGGTGTCGGCACGATTACGCTGGCTGACGCCGATACGGTGGACCTCACCAATTTGCAGCGCCAGATCTTGCATACGACCGCATCGATCGGCCGGCCAAAGGTCGATTCCGGGCGCGATACACTGACTCTCATCAATCCGGAGGTTCACATCGTTGCCCTCAATGAGCGGCTTGGTGGGGTGGCCCTCGAACGCGCGGTGGACAACACCGATATCGTGCTCGATTGTTGCGACAACTTCGCGACGCGCCATGCGGTCAATCGAGCCTGTGTCAGGCTCAAGAAGCCACTGGTATCCGGCGCCGGCATCCGGTTCGACGGGCAGTTATCGGTATTCGATGTGCGAAGCGTAGACAGCCCTTGCTACGCCTGCCTGTTCCCCGAAGCCAATGCGCCCGAGGAAGTTCGCTGTGCCGTCATGGGCGTTTTCGCGCCACTCACCGGCATTATCGGCACCATGCAAGCCGCCGAGGCACTGAAAATTCTCGCCGGCATCGGCCATCCGCTCACTGGGCAGCTCATGATGCTGGACACACTGACAATGGCTTGGCACACCATTCAGGTCCCACGCGACCCACACTGCGTGATCTGTAAGGATCGATAAGTCCCCCTAGGGGGCCGCCGGCACCCATCCCCGTCAAACCAGTTTTGGCCACTGCCGCTCCCAATGCTCGCTCGGCCGCCGTTTGAAGCCGGACTTGGCAAACTGATGCCACCTGCCAATCACGAAACACAAGAGGATGTTGGCCTGTGCGGTCGGGTCCTCATTGGCAGGCCGTGGCGACGCGTCACCCGCCATACCCTGCTCCGAGGCCATAACGCGCAAGCACTGCTTGATCGTCGTCTCGAGACGATCGTGCAATTGGTTGATGCGGGCCTGCAGGCGCTCGTCTTCATTGACCAGCGCGTCACCAACCAGGACGCGCGTCATGCCCGGATTCTTCTCCGCAAACGCGAGCAGCATCGCCAGGATGGCGTGCAGCTGTTCAGTTGGGCTCTTTTCATCGCCTTGGATCTTATTGATCAACCCGAACACGGTCTGCTCGATGAACTCGATGAGTCCCTCGAACATCTGCGCCTTGCTCGCAAAGTGGCGATAAAGCGCGGCTTCGGAAACCTGTAGCTTTGCGGCCAGCGCCGCGGTGGTAATCCGTTCGGCTTTGGGTTCCTGCAACATCTCGGCGAGGATCTGCAGAATCTGGTGCTTGCGTTCGCCAGTACGGGGTGGCATCGATTGAATTCATTGGTGACGGCCCGGGATTCTACCAAGACCACCATTTTATGTAAGTGCTAGCTTTTTCGCAAAGCGCCAGCCAGCCTTGGCAGGGATGCCAACGCGCCAACCCGCAGGTCGACATAGGCGGGCGACCGGCTCTCCCAGGAGACCCAGACCGTTCGCATGCCGATCCGCTTCGCGGTGCGAAGATTGTTGAGTGAGTCCTCCACCATGATGCATGCGCCGGGCTCTACGCGCTCGGCGGCGAGGACGGCACGAAATCCGATCGCTGAAGGTTTCGCGCGAAATCTGACCGACTCGATGCTGTACACCGCATCGAACAGATGATCGATACCCAGCAATTCGATGACCGCCTTGACATAGAAGAGCGGCGCATTGGAAAAAACGATGCGCCGCCCCGGGAGCCGGCGCAGGGTATGACGCAATGTTCCCTCCGCAACCAACATCCGGCCGAGATCGGGAAACTGGTGCGTATGCCAGAGAAAGTGGTGCGGATCGGTGCCATGGTTGCGCATGAGCCCGGTCAGGGTCGCGCCGTAGCGGTGCCAGAATTTCACGCGCAAGGCGTTCGCGGCCTCGTGATCGATGGCAAGGTGCTCAGCCACATAGCGTGTCATCGAGCGATCGATGTGCGGAAGAATCTGCGGGCGAGCATCGTGCAGCGTGTTGTCGAGGTCGAACACCCAGGTCGGTTGCCGCATCATCGTGTTCCGACCGCAATGCACACCGTGCCGCGACGAATGTCGCGCGGCCGCTCGTTATAGATAGAATTCAACTGTGACCTCCACTACGTATTCACTTGACGCAATCGCGACCAATCCTTCAATCGCAGCGCTTTGTCACTCCGATACCGCGCTCGCGCGGGGCATCGACAATTCGCCGCCACACTCCCTGCTGCCAAATTTGCAGCGGCTGCAATCAGGACTCGCGGCGATACAGAACTTGCTTGGATCTGCGATCAGCATTTCGAGCGGGTATCGGTGTGACGAACTTAACCGGGCGGTGGGCGGCGTGCCGGGCTCCCAACATCAAGAAGGGCTGGCGGCTGACTTTGAGTGCCAAGGCTTCGGTTCGCCGATCGAAATCGCACTGGCCATTGCCGACTCAGCCATTGCATTCGATCAATTAATCGTTGAGTTCGGTCGCTGGGTACATATTTCATTCAGTCCGACACCCCGGCGCCAGATGCTCACCATTTACTCATCCGCGCGCGGCTACCAAGATGGCATCGTCACCGAGGACGGTCGCCGGCTGGCGTAACGATCCATCAATGCCCACGGATCAGCGTACCCACGCCTTGATCGGTCATGATCTCAAGGAGCAGCGCATGCTCGACCCTACCATCGATGATGTGCACGCTTTGCACGCCACTCTTGGCGGCGTCGAGCGCGGCGCTAATCTTTGGCAGCATGCCACCGTGAATGGTGCCATCGGCGAACAATTCATCGACCTGGGTGGGTGTGAGCCCTGTCAATAGCGTGCCCGCTTTGTCGAGCACACCTGCAGTGTTGGTGAGCACGACTAGCTTTTCCGCACGCAGCACTTCCGCGAGTTTCCCGGCGACGAGATCGGCATTGATGTTGAACGATTCGCCGTCCGCGCCGACACCGATTGGCGCTACAACCGGGATAAAACCGCCCGCTTCCAAGACAGCAATTACCGACGGGTCAATCCACTCGATTTCGCCGACCTGGCCGATATCGAGCATTTCATTGGGGCGCTCACTGGAATGCACCAGCATCTTGCGCGCGCGAATGAACGCGCCGTCTTGCCCGGTCAGGCCGACGGCGCGACCACCCGCCTGATTGATGAGCGTGACGACTTCCTTGTTCACCTGACCGCCCAGCACCATCTCCACGACATCCATCGTTTCATCGTCGGTGACGCGCATTCCCTGAACGAACGCGCCTTTCTTTCCCAGACGGCCAAGGAGGGTCTCGATCTGCGGTCCGCCACCATGCACGACGACCGGATTCATGCCCACCAACTTCAAGAGCACGACGTCCTGCGCAAAGCTGCGCTTGAGGGCGTCATCGGTCATGGCATTGCCGCCGTATTTGACGACGATCGTCTTGCCCTGAAAACGCCGGATATAGGGCATCGCTTCCGCGAGCGTCTGCGCCTTCACCAGCGCCGATACCGAGTCAATGGTCATCGAGCCTTCACTCTACAAGGGAGGGGGAGGTCGATTGTACCGGCGTAGCGGCCAGACGCGCCCGCCTGGCCGGGGTTGCGGCGTTGCCCCACCGCTGTTGACCGCAGAGTCGAGCGATACGGCCAGAGCGTTACGCTGATCAGTGGATACTCAGTTGCCTGGTGGCGGCGATCTTCTTGGGCAAGACGAGTTCCAACACGCCATCAACATAGGTCGCAGTGGCTTTGTCAAAATAGATTTCCGCACCGAGGCGAAACGATCGAGCTATCCGGCCGACGTGCCGCTCACTGTAGACAAGGCCCTTCGATTGATCGGCTGGCGCTGCACGGCCGCTCTCCGCAACGATCGATAGCACATCGCGATCAAAGGAGATCTGGATAGCTTCCTTGCCGACCCCTGGCAGTTCGGCACGCAGCAAAAAACCACTGCTCTCGTCAACCAGATCAACGGGAAAAGACGCGTCATCTGAAGCCGCGCCGTACCGACCCGGTTGAACGAGCAAGCCACGAAAAATCTTCGAGCGCATTGCGAGCGGTCGGCAATGCCCCATAGCGAATCATAGTCATCATCATTCCTTTTCATTGAGTTCCGGAGCGTGTCGCTCACGTATCAGTAGATGCTGGCACGCCGGGATAATTCAAGCCCCCCGAACCTATAAATGCGATCATTCGTCGCATCGAGCGAGACGCTCGCCTGACAGGATCGGAGTATGGAAAAAGTTGCACTGCTCTTTAGCGGGGGGGAAGACAGTGTCCTGGCCCTCGCCGCGTTGCGCAAAGATCCAGCGCGCGAAGTCGTCGCTCTGGTGACCACATTCACCGATCCGGAGAATCGGTTGGCGATGCATCGCATCCGCCGCGCACTTGTTGAAGCGCAGGCAGCCAGTGTCAAGTGCCGCCTGGAGGCAGTGCATGTTCCCCTTGGCGCATCGAACCGGACTTACCAAGACGCAATGAATCGATCGCTCACGCGACTACGAGACGAAGGCGTACGAACGGTTGCCACCGGCGATCTCCACCTGCAGGATATCCGCGCCTATCGGGAAGCTTGGCTCCGGACGCTTGGCTTACAAACCGTCTTCCCAATATGGGGCCACTCACCTTTTCTGGTAGCCCGCGAATTCGTCGACGCCGGCTATCGTGCCGCAGTCATCTGCATTGACCGTGACCGCATGCCGGCCGAATCCGTCGGCAAGGAATTTGACCATGGTTGGTTGGACGCTCTCCCGGCCGGTGTGGACCCCTGTGGAGAAGGTGGCGAGTTTCACACGTTTGTACATGATGGCCCCGGCTTTGCGTTCCCGATCCCGATTGCACGTCAAACGCCTTACTCGGATCAACGCTTTACATTCGCCGAATTGGACCTTGGGCCCCATTCACTTTGCACGGTCTGCAACGCTCCCTTCACATGCGGCGCCGAGTTGCCGGCGGAACACTGTTGGTGCATGGCAGAACCGAAGATCGCTCCCGATCTAGCCGCGGCAACATGCATGTGCCCGCGCTGCCTCGCCGACACTATTACAAGACGTAGCGGGCCAGATCCTCTTGTTCGGCGAGATTCTTGAGTCGTGCATCGACATACGCCGCATCGATGACGATTTTCTCCGCACCCTTGCTGCCCGCATCAAACGAAATATTTTCGAGCAGCTTCTCCATGACGGTATAGAGCCGGCGAGCGCCGATATTCTCGGTCCGCTCGTTGACCGCAAAGGCAATTTCGGCGAGCCGCCTTACCGACCCCGGCGCAAACTCAAGCTGCACGTTTTCCGTTTTTAGCAGCGCGACATACTGGGTGGTGAGACACGCATTGGTACTGGTTAGGATGCGCTCGAAATCATCGACCGACAACGATTCGAGTTCGACCCGAATGGGTAGGCGCCCCTGCAGCTCCGGAATGAGATCAGAGGGCTTGGACAGGTGGAATGCTCCGCTCGCGATGAACAACACATGATCGGTCTTCACCATGCCGTACTTGGTCGATACGGTGGTCCCTTCCACGAGCGGCAGGAGATCGCGTTGCACGCCTTCCCGCGAAACGTCGGCACCTTGCGCGCCGGACCGGCTAGTGATCTTGTCGATCTCGTCCAGGAATACGATGCCGTTTTGCTCAGCATTGGCCAGTGCGCGCGCCTTCAGGTCGTCGTCATTGACCAGACGTACGGCTTCCTCTTCGGTCACCGTGCGCATGGCCTCCTTGATCGTCATCTTGCGCAGCTTCTTGCGGCCGCCGGATAGATTCTGGAACATGCCCTGCAATTGTTGCGTGAGATCTTCCATCCCCTGTGGGGCGAGGATCTCCATGTGCGGCTGCGTAGCCGACACTTCCAGCTCGATATCGCGATCATCGAGTTCGCCCTCGCGCAATTTCTTCCGAAATTTTTGACGGGTACTGGAATCCGCCGACTCCCGCTCGTTGCCGGCAGCAAAGCCAACGTCGCGCGCCGCCGGCAACAGCGCATCGAGAATGCGCTCCTCAGCGAGTTCTTCCGCGCGCGTGCGGACCTGCCGCATCGCCGCCTCACGCGTCTGCTTGATGCTGATTTCAACCAGGTCGCGCATGATCGTGTCGACGTCGCGACCCACATAACCCACTTCGGTGAACTTGGTCGCCTCGACCTTGATGAAAGGCGCATCCGCGAGCTTGGCAAGGCGGCGTGCGATCTCTGTCTTGCCGACGCCGGTCGGACCGATCATCAGAATGTTCTTGGGTGTAATTTCATGCCGCAATGGATCGGGAACCTGCTGACGGCGCCAACGATTGCGAAGCGCGATCGCCACGGCGCGTTTGGCGTTGTGCTGGCCAACGATATGCTTGTCCAGCTCGTGGACAATCTCCTGCGGTGTCATCGTGGTCATTCGTGCCTATTCAGCGTCCAGCAATTCGACGGTGTGATGTTGATTGGTGTAAATGCAGATGTCGCCGGCAATCGCCAACGACTTCCGCACTACCTGTTCGGCAGAGAGTTCGGTGTTTTCAAGCAACGCGCGCGCGGCGGCCTGTGCATAAGCGCCGCCGCTGCCAATCGCGATGACACCGAGTTCAGGCTCCAGTACATCGCCGCTCCCGGTAATAACCAGGGATGTCTCCCGATCGGCAACCGCGAGCATGGCTTCCAGCCGGCGAAGAATCCGGTCAGTGCGCCAGTCTTTGGCGAGCTCTACCGCAGAGCGAACCAAGTGCCCCTGATGCCGTTCAAGCTTGGCTTCGAAGCGCTCGAACAGTGTGAACGCATCGGCTGTGCCGCCGGCAAACCCGGCGATGATCTTGTCGTGGTAAAGGCGCCGAATCTTGCGAGCACCGGATTTGATGATGATATTGCCAAGGGTCACCTGCCCATCGCCGCCAAGAGCGACGCTACGGCCGCGCCGCGCCGAGACGATAGTCGTACCGTGCAGTACCGGCGCATTGGAATCAGAAGAATTGGATGCGAACATGCCGATACTGTGGGGGCGAATCTACCTATTTGCAACCCCCCGCACCGTTACGCTCGCCGCACGACTAGCGGCGCGGCGTAATGCGAGCGACGTCGCCAAGTCCCATCATGACCAAGAGCGTCGAGATCATTTCGTTGGCACCGCGAATTTCGATATCTTTGTGCGTGCGGCCAAGCTCGGTGAGGAGCTTTACAAATTGGCTTGCCGATACAAAATCCATGCGCCGTGCGCGACTCAGATCGACGATGAGCGGGCGATAACGAGCAGCATGGATGCGGATCCGGGAGAGCAATTCATCGGCCGGCGCAATGACATCATCCTTTGCCACGCAGGCATCAGTCGGCGCGGACCGCGAGCCGTTCCGACGCGTGACGGCGACCGGATCGTCCGGCCATGAAGGTGGTGATACGTCGTAGGTGACCGCGTAATCGACAGCGACTTCTTCAAATTCGCTTGGTCGCCCGAGGATTCGCATCAGCTCTATTTTGAGGAGCCATGGCGACTGATCTCGTAATGCATCGCCCGCCGTCGTTTGCGCCGACACACTTGCCAGGATGCTGTCTGGGTTCGTCACACTGACCGACTTGCCCGCCCGCGCCAATGATTTGAGAACCAAACGCAGGTGCTGACAACCATCGACGTCGGCGCCCTCGAAGCGGGAAAAATCAAACTGCACGCCGTCGTAACGTTCGATCGTTTTACGCAGCGCGGCAAGTGGTGCCGCGCTTGCCGCCGACAGTTTTCTCGAGATATTGACCACCGGCACGCCCGGTCCGGACCCACCCGATGCGGATTTTCCCGTGGTGACCAGGACGGCGCGGAACGTTCGAATATTGCAGCAAATTGGTCGGCTGCAGAGTCATATGCGGCCTTCAGGCCAAGCTGCATGTACAAGTCGAATCGGATCAACCACGCCTGCATACTCCACGGTCCGAGATTACCGCCAGCAATGGCGGCTTCGACGCAACGAAGCGCCTCGGTGGTCTGTCCGTTCGCATGAGAGATGGCACTGTCCTCAAGCTCTTGAGGCATATCCCGCTTAGACATGGGCATCGGTTCCGTTGGAGCGTCGCTGCGATCGGCCGCGGCGATTGGATGCACCACCGGTGTCACTGGAACGTACGGTGCAGGTAGTGTGGGCCCGGGCAGCAGCGCGCGACCCTTCTTACTCCGCGCAGAACGATCTGATTCGGCACGCTCGCGCCGAAGGGAAGCGGTACCCCCTCCGTAATGACGGTTGCTTTTTTTACCGAACGAAAAGAATGCCACGCTAGTCACCCAGAACACGCCCGGATCTTGTCAGGGCAGTGGTTCTTTCTACCACGGCCGACTGGCCGTCCATCGCAAAGCGCCGGTCAACCCCGTGCGGGATTCATCAACGAGGAAAGTGATTTACAAGTGCGACGCTTTCGCGCGGAGGTCGCAAAAACCGGAGACTCGAACCGATCGCTGGTGTTAACTCCGGAGATTAGGCATGACACCATGAATTTACAGTGACGTGACCCGCTTGCCGTCTCACACGAAGTCACGGGGCACGAATCGGCGGCCCGGGGCTAACGAGCTATTTCGCGCTCGTTTGGACAGCGCCCGTCAGTCGATAGTAAATGTCGGTCGGGTCATCACGCATGACGGCCATTCGCCCGGAGATCACGATCGGTTCGGCCGCATACTTCACTGGTTGCTTGGTACGCACCTCGACGACCCCTTCCGGCCCGCCCGGCATGCAAAAACTGCAGCTCGGTGGATAGGCGGTGAGGATGAAGTGTTGCTGCCGCTCGCCGGCTTCCAGGGGCATCATGAAGCCTTGCACCTTGACTTCCTTTTTGTCGAGCGCAGTGACCGAATTGTCGAAGGCAGGGACGACCTTATCTTTTTCCTTCGCCGATTGGACCAGGGACAGCATCTTCCAGGAAACAACACCGGGTAGCTTGGGCAATGGTTGCACCCCGGCCGGATCGCCGGGTGCTGACCCGGATGGGAAGTCGGCTACTGCCCGGCCACACTCAACGGGAATATCAAGGCGATGGCTGCTGCAACGAAGTATGCGGTTTTCACGGCGCCTCCAAATATTTCAAGTAGGATAGTCAGTCGCGCACAGCAAATCCGAGCGGCGACGCCAGTCGGTCGTTGAAGCCTATAGCACCTCATTTTACAGCGGCCAGACGGCATGCATCTTTGCAATCCAGCGGTATTTGTCTTAGTGGGTATGAGGCAGCCCGCAATGCTTGCCGATTCCCACACCTTTTCAGGCTTTCTGGAGCTGGTCATGGCACTCCTTCTCCGGCTTTCCGGATGCCAGACACCGCGCCGCGTTTTCATGCACTTCCGCCAAATGCCGATGTAGCGCGATTTCCTCTTTCAGTCGGTCAGTGGTGGATTTACCATCAGCCTGCGCCAAGCAGAGAGAAGACCATGCAACGCAACAGGCCTCCCGCTATCCATCTGATTGAAGCGCTCTGCATATCAGTAAGTCATCCCTTCGATAGCGTTGCGGCGACATCCCGGCGATAGGCCCGCCATGCGGGCACGACTGCAGCGATCAGACCCACCAGAACCGCTGCTCCGGCAATCATAGCCTCCTCGGGCACAAGCCTGAATCCGCTGATCGAGGGCTGGCGGTGCATCGCCAGCCAAATGCCGATCGTTTCAGTCGCCAGATGGCCGGCCAAAAGTCCGAGCAAAGTGCCCACTGCCGCGAGCATGCCACCTTCCATCAATACCAGTCGCACCAGCGTCCCGAGCGATGCCCCGAGCATGCGCATAACCGCCAAATCATAGCGACGCTCCTCCAAGGCGTTGTACAACGCAATAAAGGTCGATAGCCCGGCCGCCAGCATCAGCACCAGCGCAAAGCCGCGCACAACATCGAGTCCAACACTGAACAGTCCAAACAACCGAGCGCTTTCTGCGGCCGGAGACGCGGCCTGCATGTAGGTTTGCTTATTGATGGCTCGCGGCAGGCTGACCGCGGCCAGTGGCGATCCGTATTGAACGAGGAGCGCGGTAATCTCCTTCTCGTCCTCAGTGAGTGCACTGAGCGCCTCCGCCACCTTTTCATCCGGGCGCAGTTGCATATGCACGGCCCACACCGACTCCACATCAGTGACCACGAACCGATCAATCACCGTCCCAGTCATCGCAAAATGCCGACCGCTGTGTAGGGCGTCCCGTCATGGGTGTCACCGTCTAATCCCAACCCGTGCGTACCGGTGAACTGCCCGCCCACTGCAATACCAATGCGCCGTGCAACCTCGGCGCCGATGGTCGCTTCCATCGGTGCTTGCCAAAGGCGCCGGGATGCAACGGTGGCGCCATAGATCGCTGGCAGATCGGCGCTGGTCCCGGCGATGCGAAAACCTTGAACGGTATCGCCAAGCGCAAGAGGAACGGTGCGTTTGACGTGCGGCATCTTGGCGATTGCGGCCGCGTCGGCAAGCCTGATATTTCCTGGCGGGACATCGACGTGATAAATCGCGGCCAGAACGAGTTGCAGCGGGCTTCCTTTGGCACCGGCGACCAAACTGATATCCCGTGCATCACGCGTGAGCCGTTCCTCAAGCTGCTCGCCTGCCAACACGAGAACGGTGAGGACCGCAACACCGATAGCAAGGAGCAAGACATTGAGGATGGTATTGAGCGGTCGCACCCACACGCAGGCGACCGACAGTCGAAGGAGATTCATGCCGGCGCCCCCAACATGACTTGCTTTGCAATGCGTCGTTTCAATCGCTGGTCATGGGTGGCAATGACCAGCAGCGCATTCACCGCGCGGGCCTGGGTTTCCAGCATCTCGATGGTCCGCTCGGCATGGACATCATCGAGATTCGCAGTGGGTTCATCCGCGATGAATGACAGCGGGCGCATTAATCACCGCCCGCGCGACGGCAACCCGCTGCGCCTGGCCGTGGCTGAGTGCCGTGGGTAGAGCGTCGGCCCGGTCTTCAATGCCAAGATCCTTGAGAACGCGGGTAATACGCGCCGCATCGGCAGGGAGTCCTGCAAGATAGCGCGCCAACGCGAGATTCGCAGTGACGCTGAGACTGCCGATCAAATGCAGTTGTTGCGGGACAAAGCCGATCGTCCTGCCGCGAAACCGGTCGAGTCGAAACCCCGACAACGCACCGAGATCTTGACGGTTGATTATAACTTTCCCGGCGGTCGGTCGAATCAGACCGGCGAGAATATGAAGAAGCGTGGTCTTGCCGTTGCCTGATTGCCCAAGAATCAGCCAACTCTCGTTCGGCGCACCAGCGAACGCATCGAGGACCAATGCATCGCGAGTCCCATAGCGGTGACGGATCTGTTCGGCGGTGAGCATCAGCACTACGACCCCGTTAGCTGCACCTGCACCGCGCGCCGGCGGGCGTCCGGGCGCAACACGCACGGATGGTCGGTTTTATTCGCCAAACAATTTCTGCTTGAGCTCACGACGCTGCTGCGCCTCGACCGACATGGTCGCGGTCGGACGCGCCAACAACCGCGGCAGCCCGATCGCATCACCGGTTTCTTCGCAATAGCCGTAGGATCCGTCGTCAATGCGGGCAAGCGCCTGATCAATCTTCTTCATCAGCTTGCGTTCGCGATCGCGGGTGCGCAATTCCAGCGCATGTTCTTCTTCAATGGTCGCGCGATCCGCCGGGTCGGGCACGACATCGTTGTCGCGCAGATGTTCGGAGGTTTCGCCGGCATTCTCGATGAGTTGCCGCTTCATTTCCATCAGTCGCGCGCGGAAAAATCCCATCTGCGACGCGTTCATATAGTCCGCGGCCGGCATTTTGAGCAGCGCATCGCTAGTGAGAGGTGCAGACGTCGAGACGGCCGGCAGCGCTTGCGGCTCCACTTTGACCGCGGCCTTCGCCTCTTTCGGCTCGGATTTTGATTCGTATTTTGGCCGCTTTACTGCGCTTTCGCGAGACATTGTTCGAGTCCTTGAATGATGATGTCCTGAGGAAGATCACGCCCGATGAATACCATGACGCTTTCGCGCTTTTCGTCCTTGCCCCATGGCTTGCCCATGTCACCGCCCATCAGCATATGCACGCCTTGGAAGATGACGCGATTGGCATTGCCCTTGAGGGACAGGACGCCCTTATAGCGCAAGAGGTCGTTACCGTAGACCTGAACAATCGAACTGAGAAACTCTTCCAGCTTTACACCATCAAACGGCCGGCTGGAACGAAACACAAATGACGAGACATGCTCGTCGTGCTCATGCTCGGCGTCGGTCAGAAAGGTCGGATCCAGTTCGAGGATCGCGTTCAGATTGAAGCCGCGAATATCGAGGATCTCTTTGATCGGGGTTTCGCCGAAATGAACATGCTTGATCGGTGCGCGCGGATTCATGCGAACGATACGGGCTTTCAGCTTGGTCACATCCTCTTCGCTCACCAGATCGGTCTTTGACATTAGGATGCGATCGGCAAACCCCACCTGCTCCTGGGCTTCCTTGAAATCGTCGAGTTGCTTGTGTGCATGCTTGGCATCGACCAGCGTAATGACGCTATCTAGCAGATAGTAGTTGCCGATCCCTTCATCGAGAAAAAAGGTCTGCGCAACCGGGCCAGGATCGGCCATGCCGGTCGTCTCGATAATCACCCGATCGAACGTAAGTTTGCCGTCGGTGCGCTTGGTCCGCAGTTCCTCGAGGATGCGTTGCAGATCGCCCCGCACTGAACAACAGATGCAGCCGTTGTTCATTTCGATGATCTGTTCTTCCCGGTTCTGGACGAGGATTTCGTTATCGACGCCCGCCTCACCGAACTCATTCTCGATCACCGCAATGCGCTGACCGTGGTGTTCCTTGAGAATCCGGTTAAGGAGCGTGGTTTTCCCGCTGCCGAGAAATCCCGTAAGAATGGTTACAGGAACCATTTCGTTGTCTGCCATGATGCATTGCTCCCAGGTGTCCTGCGAAGGGGGGCGATTCTAACGAAACCGGACCCGTAACCCAACAAAAAAATCCGCCGGTGGCTATCTGCGTCTGACCAGGGGGCCTTTCAAATACTCCCCCTCCGGAAAGGCCAGCACGACAGGATGGTCTTCCGCGGCCCGCAACTGTTCGAGGAGTTCCACATCCACCCCGGCATCTTGCGCGGCCCCCGCCACAATACTCTGGAATAGTGACAGAGAGATGGCGCCCGAGCAGGAAAACGTCGCCAGCAAGCCACCGGGACGCAATAGCTGAAAGGCGAGCGGGTTGATGTCTTTGTAAGCGCGCCGCACGCTCGACGTGTTGCACGGTCGGAGCGAACTTCGGCGGATCCAGCACGACGAGATCGAACTGTTCACTCGCCTCGCGCATGGTCCGCAGGCGCTTGAACACATCGTCTTCCAGCCACTGCGCACGTTCGGTGGCAACGCCATTCAGATCGGCATGCCGACGAGCCAGGGCGATGGCGCCCGCCGAACTGTCTACCGAGACAACACACGTGGCACCATGGCGCAACGCGGCAATTGAAAATCCGCCGGTATAGCAAAAGCAGTTGAGCATGGCCCCGCCCGCGGCCAGAGCGCCAAGTTTGGCGCGATTAGCGGCCGGGTCCAAGTAGAACCCCGTCTTATGACCGGCTACGACATCGACCAGATAGCGGCAGGCCTCCCCGCGCCCACCCTCAACAATTTCAATCAGTGGCGGTGGATCGATACCCGCTACGAGCCCGGTCCGCGGAGCGAGGCCTTCCAGTGTCCTCACTTCCGCGTCCGACCGCTCATAGACAGAGGTGCAAGCACCATATTGGAGCACCGCGGCCGCAATCGCCACACGCCAGCGCTCGGCGCCGGCCGACAGCACCTGGATCACGGCGGTATTCGCATACCGGTCAACGATCAAGCCGGGTAACAGATCGGCCTCGGCGTTGACCAACCGCAGGGCTGCTTCGGGCGCGAAGCGACCACGCCGCTCAATTGCTTGAACTATGCGTGCGGTGATGAACGTCTCATCGATACGATCGGTTTCCCGCCAGGACCAGACCCGTGCACGAATCTTCGAGACCGGACTGATCGCCCCCAGGCGAGAAAAGTACCGGCGTCGTCACAGATGCGCACCGTGCCGCCGGGTTCGGGCGCGCCCGCGACGTGTGTGATGGCGCCGGAGAAGACCCACCGGTGGCGCCGTTCCATCGAACGTCCGCGTCCCGCCGCAACCACCACGGTTGGCACGTCGAAGCGCAATCCGCCGGGCGGGCGAACGGGCGGCGGCTTACTCGTGCTTGCACGGCGGCGATCATCCTCCGCACGCGGTCGATTGCTACTTTTTCTTGCGCGCTCTTGGGTGCGCCGCGTCATAGACCTTCGCCAAATGCTGGAAATCGAGATGGGTGTAAATCTGCGTGCTGGAAATGCTCGCATGACCGAGCATGTCCTGGACCGCACGCAGGTCGCCGGATGATTGCAATACATGCGTTGCGAATGAGTGCCTGAGCACATGCGGATGCACATTGGCGCCCACGCCCGCAGCAACACCCCATCGCTTCAAACGCGTCTGCACGACCGAGGGGCTGATACGCGCGCCGCGCGCGCCGACGAATAGTGCACGTTCGGCCGGCTGCGCAATGGCACCGCGAAGGTTCGACCACTCGCCAAGCGCATCCCGCGCACGCTGGCCTACCGGTACCGTCCGCGTCTTCCCGCCCTTCCCTTGCACCGTGACTTCGCCCTCCCGCAACACGCTGCTGGCATGGTCAACCGTTAGTAAACAAAGCTCGGACAGCCGCAATCCCGATGAATACAGAAGCTCAAACATCGCCCGATCGCGAATTTCCAGCGCGCCGCTTGGCGCACGATCCAAGAGATGCGTTACGGCATCGGGTGACAACGCCTGCGGAAGTTGTCGCGCGATTTTCGGCGCACGAATACCTGCGGCTGGATTGGCCGGCATGCCGTGGAATCGCACCAACCACGCAAAGCACGTTCGCCAGGCAGAAAGGCGTCTGGCCAAGGTGCGCGGCGCCGCGCCGCGGGAATGAAGTTGCGCCACCGCGTGGCGAATCTGATGTGGTGCCGCTTTTTCAATGGGTGTTACGCCGAGCAGGACAACCAGCGCATCGAGATCCGCAGCATACGCTGCCATCGTATGCGCGCTTAAGCGACGGCTGTGCGCCAGATGTTCGATGAAGCGTTCGACCTGCGCCTGGGACGCCTTGGCGATGGTTGCGTCCGGCGTTCCGTCAAGTGGCACCGCATGACTCCGTTCGTCTGCGTGTTGCAGCGCCCGCGGTCAATCTCATAGCAATCTGCCTAGCATCGCACTCACCAGCTCACCGATCCGACTAAGATAAAGTGTGCCCATGTCCGGAAAAAACCGCCGTGGCTCTTCCGAACCGAGCGCGATCAATCCAAAGGTTCCCTCGGCATCGCGAAGCGGCACCATGGCGTAGGAGCGCACATGGTCGGCCGCCCCACTAAGCCATATAGCCGCAGCCATGCCTTCACTAGGTCCGCAAAACGGCTGCACAAGATTCGTGGCATAGGCGATCTGACTCTCGGCGATCGGTGCGAATTCAGTCTGTTCCCCGGTGCCGCGCCAGAGACGGATCGCGACATGCGGAACAGCAAAATCATCATGCAAGCTGCCGTATAGGCATCCCAATACGCCATCAAGCGTCGTCACGCGCAACAAGATTACGGCCAGGGCATGCACCTTCGCGCCGATCGTATCGTTTTCTTCCCCGAATTGAATCAGCTCTCCCAGCTTGCCTTCCAAGGAGCGATTACGGTCGCGGAGCGCCACGAGCTGACGCTCCGACAGCGGGATTGCGCGCCCACCATGCGGATGCGGCACCTGGATCGTCGCGAGCAGATCCGCGTGATGTTCGAAAAATCCTGGGTTGCTACGGAGAAACCGTGCGACTTCTTCCGGACTCATTGGAGTGCCTCGGTATCAAATTCACCATCGAAAACGGTCACGGCAGGTCCCGTCATGAAAACAACATTGTCAGCGCCCGCCCAGGTAATGGTCAACTCGCCACCGCGCAGTTCGATGGTCACCGGTGAGCTGAGCCGTCCTTGCAGGATTCCCGCCACGGCCGCCGCGCACGCGCCGGTACCACACGCCAGCGTTTCGCCTGCGCCACGCTCATAGACGCGCAAACGAGCAAGATGCATCGAACGGACCTCCAGGAATCCGGCATTCACACGTACTGGAAAGCGCGTGTGTCGTTCGATGAGCGGACCTTCCATCGCGACGGGCGCTGCATCAACGTTGTCGACAAAGCAGACCGCATGCGGATTGCCCATCGACAAGACGTGCACGAACACTTCCTTGTCATCGAGCTGAAGCGGCCATGCGGGCAAACCTTGACCGCCCGCGGATTTGGGAATGAGCCCGTCCGACACGAAAGGGACGCGCTCAGGATCCAGAATCGGTGCTCCCATATCAACCGTAACGCGACCGTCGGCGGCGAGGCGGGGAACGATGATCCCGGACTTCGTGAGCACGCGAATCGCTGCTTTCTTGGTGAGCCCTTGGTCGCGCACGAATATCGCAAAGCATCGCGCGCCGTTGCCGCATTGCTCGACTTCGCCGCCATCGGCGTTGAATATCCGGTATCGGAAGTCCGCCTCGGGCACCGGCGAGGATTCCACCAGCAACAACTGGTCGCAGCCGACGCCGGCATGGCGGTCGGCAATTCGCTTGGCGAGCGCGGGCGTAACGTCGATCGTTTGTCGAATGCAATCGAGCACGACAAAGTCATTGCCGGCGCCATGCATCTTGGTAAATTTCACTTTCATAGACGAGGAAATCGGCTTGCAGCGTCGTCGTTAGTAAAAACTTACTTCACCGGGCGGGCGGGTCTTGAACCGCTTGTGCAACCAATAATATTGTTCGGGCATGTCCCGAATCTGCTCTTCGATAAAGCTGTTCACACGGCGCGTGTCAGCCTCGATATCAGCGGTCGGAAAATTCTCCCATGGCGGCAGCAGCTTGACCCGGTATCCGCCCCCACCCGGCAACATGCTCGTTATACAGGGAACCACCTTTGCCCCGGTCAGTTTGGCCAATCGCGAAACGCCGGTAATGGTCGCAGTCGGTATGCCGAAAAATGGCACGAAGATCGCGTCACGCGAACCGAAATCGAGATCGGGCAAGTAGTAGAACGCCACGCCCTGCTTGATCGTCCGTGCCACCGCGAACACACCATCTTGTCGAGAGAACAGCTTTGAAGCCGGAAACATGCGCAAGAATCGCATACGTCCGGCGAGAATCTGGCTATCGATAACCTTGTTTTTTTGCTTTTGATACATGCTGGCAAGCGGCCTTTCGACCGCAAGGCGCGCCCCGCCCATGTCCAAGCCAAGAAAATGCGGCGCGAGCATGATAATGCACTCGCCCGGCGCGCCGTGCAAAAATTCGCGCCCTTCGAGGGTAACGTGCCGTAGAAATCGCGTGGTCGGCGCCCACCAGAGCAAACCATGATCGAGCACAAATCGACCAAACAATCGGCAATGCGCCTTGGTCAACACGCGCCGCTCGTCATCGGTTAGGTGGGGAAAACATTTGGCGAGATTGATCATGCAGACCCGCCGCCGTGAATATGCGATGTAGTAGGCAAGTACGCCGATCCATTCGCCCGCGCGCGCAAGAAACCTTAACGGCAGGAAATGGAGGAGCCACATGAAACGAATGGCAGCCTGCCCGCCGATCCAACCAAGTAGGTTACCCATTGGCGCCTGGCTGACCGTGCGGGTCAGGCGACCCCCTGTAGCGGTTGTAGCCCCACAGATACTGGGCCGGGCATTGTCGGACTGCCGCCTCAATCCCGCGGTTCAGGAAACGCGGGTACGACTCGTCCGCTCGCGCACTTGGCATTTGCATCACCCGAACGCGGTAACCGTGCCCGCGTGGCAAGCGCTCCATGCAGATCATGATGACTTCGGCACCGGTAGCAGCCTGCAGACGCTCAGGCAGCGTCATCGTGTAGGCGGGTCGTCCAAAAAAATCGACCCATGCACCTTCACCGAAACTGGGTACCTGGTCGGGCAGTAGCCCGATTGCCTCACCCGCACGGAGCGCGCGCAGCAGGCGGCGCACGCCGGCGAGATTGGTCGGCGCGAGCTGAATGTTGTCGCGCGCTCTGCCCATCTCCATCACCGGGCGCACCCATGGCAATTTCGGCGGCCTGAACAGCACGGTAAGCGGTGCCGCGCGGGCGACCCAGAATGACAGGAGTTCAAAGCAACCAATATGGGGCGTAAGAAACAGGACACCCCGGCCCGCGCTCCGTGCGGCCATTTCAATTTCCATCCCTTGCACATCACGGATCAGCTTGAGAACCTCTTCGCGAGGCCGGTACCAGATATAGGGAACTTCGAGCACGGCACGGCCGGCCTCGGCGATGGCGGTTCGCAAGATCGCCGGATCGTTGAATCCTGCCGACGAGAGATTTTCACGCATGCGCCGACGGTAGGTGGGGGAGGCGAAATACACGACCCAACCAAGTATCGCGCCAACGTCATGCAAGAGACGCAGCGGCAATTTTGCGAGCAGGCGAAACAACAACACCATCGATCGGGACAGCATAACGAACGCGAAGTCTCCCGACTCGGTCGATGGAAGTTGGGCAGGCAAGATGAATTCTGCTACACTTGTAGGTTTCTTTTGACGGCGTTTGCTTTGATGGCCCTACAGCGCTTGCACGACATCACGCGGCTTGGCGATGTTATTGACCACTTCATAGGATAGTTGAACAGCAATGAGCGAATATCTCTTCACATCGGAGTCCGTATCGGAAGGACATCCCGATAAGGTTGCAGACCAGATTTCCGATGCCGTCCTCGATGCGATTCTAGCCCAGGATAAGTCAAGCCGGGTCGCCGCAGAGACGCTTTGCACGACCGGGCTGGTGGTCATGGCCGGTGAGATCACCACACGTGCCGTCGTCGATTTTCAAACCGTCGCGCGCAATACGATCAAGCGCATCGGTTACGACAACACCGAATACGGCATTGATTACAAGGGCTGCGCGGTGATGGTTTGCTACGACAAACAATCCCCTGATATCGCCCAAGGCGTCAACGAAGGATCGGGCCTTGACCCCGAGCAAGGCGCGGGCGACCAAGGTCTGATGTTCGGTTATGCCTGCCGCGAAACTGCCGAGCTGATGCCGTTGCCGATTCATCTTGCGCATCGCCTCGTCGAGCGCCAGGCGCAGGTGCGTCGCGATGGACGCTTGAAATGGCTGCAACCGGATGCAAAATCGCAGGTCACGATCCGCTATGTCGACGGCAAACCCGACTCGATCGATACGGTGGTGCTATCCACCCAGCACTCGCCGGATATCAGTCATGAGAAGTTGCGCGAGGCGGTCATCGAGGAAATCATCAAGCCCGTTTTGCCAAAGAACATGATCAAGGGTGAAATCAAATATCTCGTCAACCCGACCGGGCGCTTTGTAGTGGGCGGTCCACAAGGCGACTGCGGCTTGACCGGCCGCAAGATCATCGTCGATTCATACGGCGGCTCTGCCCCGCATGGTGGCGGCGCGTTCTCCGGGAAAGATCCCTCGAAGGTTGATCGCTCAGCGGCCTATGCGGCCCGTTATGTCGCGAAGAACATCGTCGCGGCCGGATTGGCCGACCGCTGCACGCTGCAGGTGTCGTATGCGATCGGCATCGCGCGTCCGACCTCGGTGATGGTCACGACCT
This sequence comes from Betaproteobacteria bacterium, assembly GCA_009693235.1. GTDB lineage: Bacteria > Pseudomonadota > Gammaproteobacteria > Burkholderiales > SG8-39 > SHXR01. The sequence goes on from SHXR01000022.1 coordinate 29,947, forward strand.
ATGGCACCGGCAAGATTTCCGACGAGAAAATCACCGCATTGATCGGCAAACATTTCGATCTTCGCCCCAAGGGCATCGTCATGATGCTGGATCTCTTGCGCCCGATCTATGAGAAGACCGCCTCATACGGACATTTCGGTCGCGAAGAACCGGAATTCACTTGGGAAAAAATCGACAAGGCCGCTCAGCTGCGTGCCGATGCCGGGGTCAAATAGATCCGCCCTTCGATCGCCGCCCGACGAATCGGGCGGCGTTGCGGTTCGCCAATAACGGGCCCTTGCGGGTCCAGAGCACGTTAGAATTCGTTTCGCTTCGAGGAGCGTTGCAACGGGGATCCTCTCTCCGCCAGGCTCGAGGCACCCGATAAGGGTCCAGATTGAACGACGCTCGTCAACCGTGTTGACACGGTTGACGAGCGGGATCATGCATAGCATGCGTCTCATCGCACCGTTTTGCATAGCCGTTTGGACCACCACCAGGAGTAAATCAATGAACGTTGCCGTACTCAAATCCGCCAACATTACACGCGGGGACTACAAAGTTGCCGACCTGAAACTTGCTGACTGGGGTCGCAAGGAAATCGCCATCGCCGAAACTGAAATGCCGGGCTTGATGGCCATTCGCCGCGAGAATGCGGCGTCGAAACCGCTACGCGGCGCGCGGATTACCGGATCGCTGCATATGACGATCCAGACCGCCGTGCTGATCGAAACGCTGACCGCGCTTGGTGCGGACGTCCGCTGGGCATCCTGCAATATCTACTCTACCCAAGACCATGCCGCGGCAGCGATTGCGGTGGGCGGCACGCCGGTCTTCGCTTATAAGGGCGAAACCCTCGAAGAATATTGGGCATACAGCCACAAAATATTCGAATGGCCAGACGGCGGCTACTCCAACATGATTCTGGACGATGGCGGCGATGCCACGCTCCTCTTGCATGTTGGTGCGCGGGCCGAAAAAGATCCTTCGATCATCGTCAAGCCTGGTAGTGAAGAAGAGACGTTTCTCTTTGCCGCGATCAAGAAGCGCCTCGCCGCCCAACCCGGCTGGTATTCCCAGCGCCTAGCGCAGATTAAAGGGGTCACCGAAGAAACGACCACCGGCGTACAGCGCCTTTACCAGATGGCGAAAGAGGGCAAGCTCGCGTTTCCCGCCATCAACGTCAACGACTCGGTCACCAAATCGAAATTCGATAACCTGTACGGCTGCCGTGAGTCACTGGTGGATGGCATCAAGCGCGCGACCGACGTCATGATTGCCGGCAAGATCGCGGTCGTGGCGGGCTATGGTGATGTGGGCAAGGGTTCCGCACAGGCGCTGCGCGCGCTCTCCGCGCAAATATGGGTAACCGAGATCGACCCAATCTGCGCATTGCAAGCGGCGATGGAAGGTTACCGTGTCGTAACGATGGACTACGCCGCCGACAAAGCCGATATCTTCGTCACCGCAACCGGCAATTTTCATGTGATCACCTACGATCACATGAAGAAGATGAAGGATCAGGCGATTGTCTGCAACATCGGCCACTTCGACAATGAAATCGATGTCGCGAGCCTCAAGAAACACACTTGGGACAACATCAAACCCCAGGTCGATCACATCATCTTTCCCGATGGCAAGCGCATCATCTTGCTCGCTGAAGGCCGGCTGGTGAATCTGGGTTGCGGAACCGGGCATCCGAGCTATGTGATGAGCTCATCGTTTGCAAATCAGACGCTCGCGCAGATCGAGTTGTATTGCAACACGTCCAAATATCCGATCGGTGTCTACACGTTGCCCAAACACCTCGATGAAAAAGTCGCTCGCCTGCAACTCTCGAAGCTCGCTGCAACGCTGACCGAATTGACCACCGAACAGGCCGCTTATCTTGGCCTCAATAAAGCTGGCCCCTATAAGTCGGATCGCTATCGGTACTAGAACAGGCCAACCGGCGCGTCAGCCACTTGCGGGTTGGCGTCGCCGGAAGAAGAAATTCAGTGCTGGTGAACGGCCCAGAGTTCGAGTGATACCATCGGGTGGACTGCCCGGTTCTGGAAATGCCGCGTTGAAAATCCTGATTGTCGACGATCATCCGTTGGTCCTGGAGGCGCTCCGCCACACGCTGACGCCCTTGGATCAAGCCGTGGAACTCCATGACGCAAGGACCGCGGCGGACGCGCGCAATCTGGTTGCCACGCAAACCGATGCCGATTTGTTGTTGCTCAATCTTGGCTTGCCCGAAGTGCCTGGTTTCGATCTATTAGTCGAATTTCGCGAGCGATACCCAAGCCTTCCTGTCGTCGTACTCTCAGGATCTGACCGCCGCGATGACGTGATGCGCGCGATCGACCTCGGCGCCATGGGCTACATACCAAAGACTTCTTCCAGCAAAGTCATGTTGTCGGCGCTGCAGCTGGTGCTCTCAGGCGGTGTTTATCTGCCGCCGATCGCACTTACGCCGGCAACGCCGATCGCGGCGCGTGCTACTCCCCAAGCACGTGCGAAGAGCTTGACACCGCGCGAACTCGGTATCACCGACCGGCAATGCCAGGTGCTTGCGCTGTTGCTGCAGGGCAAGCCGAACAAACTCATTTGCCGGGAGCTCGACCTCGCGGAGGGCACCGTGAAAATCCACGTCGCCGCGATCCTGCGCTCTCTCAACGTCAACACTCGGACGCAGGCGGTCGTGGAGGCAAGCCGGCTCGGTCTGCAGATCGATTCCTTACTCAAAGGCACGGGCAAGAGATAGCCGATGATAGGTTGCACTGCGTGATACGACGGGCGACGTTACAAAGTTTCCATTGCGAATAGAACATCGCAGCGCGCATAGGCAAATCGAGGAAGCGGTGAAAAGGATGAAATGAAACCGATCGCATCGCGCAATATCGAGTTCGTCAGCCATTCCAATCTGGGCGGTCGCGGCGATCGCGTCCAGATCATGGTCCATCGCGGCTTTGCCTATGTCGGCCACGGATTCAGCAACGGCATCACGACGGTCGATGTCCGCGATCCATCGCACCCAAAGGTCGTCGACTTCATCGCCTGTCCGCCTGGCGCGCGGGCCTTTCACCTACACATTCTTCAGTTTGAGGGGGCGTGAGGCAGTCGACTGCTTGATGCGCATGCCAGGATGCAAATGCGGCGACCATTTCAATCTCGAGGCGCCCGTCCCTGACCCGTATTGCGAGCGGCTGGCCAGGTTTCAGCCCGACCATCCGGACAAATCCACGCTGTGAATATCAGCGAGTCCAGGTATGCTTCATCTGAAGCTAACGCTCACTTGCGCAATTATCTGCTGGAGATCATGCCCACTGGCTTTGATTTTGTTGACTACGCGATCGAGTTACTGGGCCCTTTCGGCACGGTAAGCACGCGCCGTATGTTTGGCGGACATGGAATCTTCTTGGACGATCTAATGTTCGCGATTGTCCACGATGACGCGCTCTGGTTCAAGACCGACGAGTTGAGCCGAGGCGCGTTCGAGGCCGCCGGTAGCGAACCATTCGCCTACTCCCACAGCGGCAAGACGGCAACCCTTGGTTTTCACCGGGCACCGGCGGCCGCCCTTGACTCTCCGGAGGCAGCGCTGCCGTGGGCACGAAGTGCGTATGCGGCTGCGCTCCGTGCGCGCGGCAAGCGCTCGACGCCGCCCACTGAACTTGCATTAGCGCCTTTTGTTACGATGACGCGCGATAAACGTGCGACCCGAACGCTCGCGGCCACGCCGAAAAAACGCACACGCGCGACGAAGCCCACGCTGGCGCGGCGCGCCGTCAGCACGCGCAGTCGACCGCGGTAGTTAAGTTAGCGTGCCGACCGGGCGACGTCCCGCGCGGCTCACGGCGAGGAAATACAGAACGACGAGCAAGCTTGCCAAGGCTAGGCTCGCGATTGCAGCGATCCAAAATCCGGCCGCGCCGAGCGGTTCGGCCAGTCCGATCTGCGCCCAGTCTTCGCGACCCAACGTGGTGAGCCCAAGCCAATATCCGCCGCCCAGTCCGACGCCCCATAACGCGACGGTGTAGGCGATCATCGGCACAACCGTCCGCTTGTAGCCGCGCAGCACGTTGATGGCCACGGTCTGCACCGCATCGACGAGGTGGTACAACGCGACAAATGCGAGCAGGTGCGCTGCCAAGTTGCTGACACCGGGGTCGATCGAGTAGAGGCTGGCGATGCCCTCACGCGCGCAAAACATAACGAGCGAGATCACGCCCGCCATAACGACTGCCACGGCAAGCCCAAGCAAACCGGCAACGCGCGCACGTCGCGAATCGCCCGCACCAAGCGCTTGCCCGACCAGCACGCCCACCGCACTACCCAGAGCAAGGGGCAGCATGAACGTCAATGCGGCGAAATTCGCGGCAATCTGATGGGCGGCAGACGCTTGCGTGCCGAGCCGCGCAATGAAGAGCGTCATGAACGTGAATGCGGTGACATCGACCAGAAACGTGAAGCCGATCGGGACACCGATGCCAAGCACATGACAAATACGCTGCCAACTGGGCCAAGACCAGCGCGCGAAGATACCGTAAGCGTGATAGTCGGCGCTCGCATAACAGATGGCCCACGCCGCGATACATGTGATCCACGAGGCGATCGTGGTGGCGAGCGCGCAGCCAACGCCACCCATTTCCGGTGCGCCAAGCAAGCCGTGCATGAAGATCCAATTCAGCGGAATCTTGATGGCAAGTCCGACCAGATTGAGGACCATGACGATGCGTGGCCGCGAAATGGCGGTGGCAAAGCCGTGAAACACTCGAAACAAGAGGCTCGCAGGAACGCTCCATGCGACGATTGCCAGATATTCGCGCGCCAATGCCTCAACGGCCGGTTCCGCTTGCGTAATCTTGAAGAACAGGTCCGGATAGTTGAGCACCGCAATCGGTATGGCAGCGAGCAACACGCCAAGCCAAAACGTTTGGCGGACTTCTTCACCGATTTCCGCGTAACGCCGGGCGCCAAACAGATGCGAGACGATCGGACCGATCGCGATCAGGACGCCCATCAATGCAATGAACACGGTGATATAAATGCTCGCACCGATGCCGACGGCGGCCAGATCGCGCTGGCCATAGCGACCCGCCATAACGGTATCGAGCACGGCATACAACATCATGGCGATCTGCGCCACCAACACCGGCCAGCCAAGCCGAACGATATCGCGCAGAATGCTTTGGTGGATGGCGTAGCGCATAGACCGGCGCCGTGAGTCGCTCACTGCTCGCCTTGCAGTGCTTTCTCGATCGCGACACGGCTAAGATGCGGCGCAAAGAGTTCAACAAACGCGAACGCAAAGCCGCGTAGATTGCGGCCTCGCCGCACCGCTACACGCGCGGTGTTCTCGCGAAACAGATGACCCGCATCGAGCCACCGCAAATTGCGATCGCGCAGCGCGTCAAATGCAACGGAAGCGATGATGCCGATACCCAGCCCAAGCTCCACATAGGTTTTGATCACATCCGCATCGATGGCAGTGAGCACGATATCCGGCACCAATCCGTGCACGGTAAATGCTTCGTCGATGTGCGTCCGTCCGGAAAAAGCGGGGTTGTAAGTGATGATCGGATACTTAGCGAGCGCCTCTAAGGTGGGCCGTTCCGTGCCATCGAGGGGATGGCCAGGTGGAATCACCACACAATGACTCCAGGTGTAAGCCGGTAACGCCAGAAGGCCCGGATAATGATCCAAGGCTTCGGTGGCGATCGCCACATCCGCATCACCCGCCAACACCATCTCGGCAAGTTGTGGTGGATTGCCTTGATGCATGACGAGCCGCACCTTCGGGAAACGTCTTTTGAACTCTGACACGACATGCGGTAATGCGTAACGCGCTTGCGTGTGGGTGGTCGCCAGCGTCAAGGTGCCGGCATCGGCAGCGGAAAATTCCCGGCCAACGTTGCGCAGATTCTCAGCATCGGCGAGGACCCGATTGGCGATCGCCAACACCGCTTTGCCGGGCTCCGTGAGGCCAACGAGTCGTTTCCCATGGCGCTGGAAAATGATGACGCCCAGCTCATCTTCCAGTTCCTTGATTTGCTTGGATACGCTGGGCTGCGACGTGAACAAGGCCTCCGCTGCGATCGTGAGGTTGAAATTGTGCCGTACCGCTTCACGCAAGGCACGGAGCTGCTGGAAATTCATGAGGTCAGGAGGCGAAGAAAGATCGGGCTCGCTATTACAACATAGCCGGACGTGGAGACCCTATCGGGTCAAGAAGATGCAGCCATGCTTGCGAACAGCGCAAGATCAACATTACCGCCCGTCATCACCGTGCCAACGCATTTACCGCGCAAGCGGCTCCGCTCCTGGACGATCGCTGCGAATCCGGCAGCCCCGGCGCCCTCGGCCAGATTATGGGTATCGGTGTAGAGCGCGCGCATCGCGCTGACTATCTCGGCATCGGTCACTCGTACGATGCGACTGACATGACGCAAGATCAATGCGAGCGCCTCATCATCGGTCGCTCGGCATGCCAGTCCATCGGCGATTTGCGTAGTGACCGCATGCTCAACCGGGCGCCTAGCTGCAAACGACAGCGCATAAGCGGGCGCTGCATCGGCGACCACACCCACGATTTCTACCCGGTGACCCAGCGCGGCGCGCGCAGCAATCATGCCGCAGATACCCGATCCCAGGCCGATGGGCACGTAGACAACATCGAGCTTTGGCACCGCGCGCAAGAATTCAACGCTGTAGGTGCTCACACCCGTCATCAAATGGCGATGAAAACTGGGGATGGCGTGCAGCGACCGTTGTGCAGCAAGTTCCATGGACAACTCGCGTGCTGCTTGAAAATCATCGCCGTGCTCGATGAGTTCAACACCCAACGCACGCATCGCGGCGTTTTTTTCCGAGCTGTTGCCATGCAGCACCACGATCGTCGCAGGCAACCCATGGCGCCGCGCGGCGATGCCAACTGATTGGCCATGATTGCCACGGGTGGCGGCGATCACACCTTTGCAATTGGGATCGAACTCGCGCAGCTTCGCAAAATAGGTGAGCCCACCGCGAATCTTGAACGCACCGGCAGGCGTGTGGTTCTCATGTTTGATCCAGATTTCCGCGCCGATTCGCTCACGCAGCAACGGCCACGCGTATTGCGGCGTCGCCGGCATCACTGCATAGACAATGTCTGCCGCCGCGGCGAATTCTTGCATGGTCGGGAGAAGAAAGTCATGGACCCTCTTAAATGTGCGATGGCCGGACAGCACGTGATCGTTTGAGCAAGGTCAAGCCGGCCACGAATGGTAGAACCGCAATCGCCGTGTAGGCAGCTTGATAGCTCGATGACACCGTCGCGATCGCATCGAAAACGACCGGCCCCAGCATCCCGCCAAGAAAGCCGATGAATTGGCCGCCACCGGTTGCACGGCTGACGTCTTCGAATCGAACATTGCGGGCCACCTCGGCAAAAAACAAGCCGTTCCAACTGACGCCGGTGATACCGAATAGGACGCTTACAAGAAGGATCCATTCCAATGACCACGATGTGCTCCAACTGCCGATGATCGCTGCAAGCACGCCCATCACAAGGCCCAGCCAACCGAGCAATGCCATCGGACTGCGGACCCTGTCACCCAGAACACCCCAGAGCAAACGACCGGGAATCCCGGTGAGTTGCGTTGCGGAGAACACGAGTCCTGCCGTGACCAGCGAGTAGCCAAGTCGTGTGTGTAAGAGTGACACCATAAAAGTGAGCACCACCCACTGCACCGCGACGTAGGCAAAACACGCGAGCGACAAGACGCGTAGGCGGGGATGTTCCCAGGTGAGCTTAAGCGCGCTTTTCATCTGTCGAACCGTATCCGTAACACCGATACGAACGGTGCGATCGCGCTGCTGGTCGTACTGGTTACGCAACGGCTGCAAGGCGATGAGACAAACGAGATACACCATCGCTGCAAGGCCCAACGACTCGCGCCAGCCGACTGTGAGCGCCATGAGTGGAATCAAGGCACCAGCAATCCCGCCACCGACCGGCACGCCGGTCTGTTTGATCGATAACACCAGAGAAAGAACCGCGCGAGGCGTCCGTTCAACCAGGATATAGGAACTCACCGGACCGGTAAATCCATTGCCCGATCCAATCAACACGGCGGCGACCACCAGCAACGGCCACCAGCCGACGGCCGCGCAGAGGAGTCCCAGCGCGGGCGCAAGGAGCGCAATCTGCACCGTTCGCAATGGCCCGAGGCGCGCGATGAGCCCACTGCATCCAAGGCCTACCAGACTGGCCGCTCCGTATGCGAACATGACAAAGATACTGACGCGCTCCGGTGGCAGTCCTAATGCTGGCGCAGCGATCGGCGCGTAGACCGACGCGGAATGTAAGCCAAAGGCTGTCAAGGACTGCAACAGCACCGTAAGCGATAGAGGGCCGGCCACCACACGGACCCCTGTTCGTTCCGATGCGTTCGTGGACGGACCCGCGGGATCAACCATCTGCAGGCGTCAATGCAATCCGATCCGTGCGGCTATTTCACGAAGAGCGATTTGAAGGCAGTGATGGCCCGATCGATACCGCCGGCGTCAACATCCAAATGCGTGACCAGCCGGATGCGCGGCGCCGCGAGGATTCGAATGCCTGTTTGTTGCATATGTGTATTGAGCGTAGCGACCTGCTCGGCCGCCACTCGCACGAATACCATGTTGGTCTGTGCCCCTTCCACGACAAGCCCCGGGATGCCGGAAAGCCCACGGGCAAGTCGCTCGGCGTTAGCGTGGTCATCTGCAATGCGCGTAACGTTGTATTCCAGCGCATAGAGGCCCGCCGCCGCGATGACACCCGCCTGACGCATCGCCCCGCCCAGCATTTTGCGCATGCGATGGGCCGTTTTGATGAAGGCCTTGGAGCCGGCGAGCATGGTTCCGGCCGGGGTACCCAATCCTTTGGATAGACACACCGAGACCGAATCAAAACCACGACAGACGTCTTTCGGCGCGATGCCAAGCTTCGTTGCGGCGTTGAAGAGACGCGCGCCATCGAGATGCGTTGCCAGACCACGTCGGTTGGCAAGGTCGATTGCTGCATCAAGATAAGCACGGCTCACGACGCGACCGCCGATGGTGTTTTCCAACGCGAGCAGGCGCGTGCGCGCGAAGTGCGCGTCGTCGGGCTTAATGGCCGCTTCGATGTCGGCCAACGCGATGGAGCCATCCGGTTGGTTGGTGATCGGTTGCGGCTGAATACTGCCGAGCACCGCACCACCGCCCGCTTCGTACCGATAAGTGTGGGCCTCTTGGCCGACGAGGTATTCGTCGCCACGGCCGCAATGGCTCATGAGCGCAGCAAGATTGGATTGTGTTCCGGTCGGCAACAACAAGGCCGCTTCGAAGCCCAGCAATTCGGCGGTCACACCCTGCAAGCGATTGACCGTCGGATCGTCACCGAAGACATCATCGCCAAGTGGCGCGGACAGCATTGCGGCACGCATTCCAGCGGACGGCTGGGTAACGGTATCGCTACGTAGATCGACCCACTTCGTGTCATGCATAACGATCTCGGAGAGTGTTCAAGGTTCAATTATCGTTCGAGCGCCACTAGGACGGGCGGCACATTGCGACGGATAAAAGGTTGCGGACTTCCCAGTCAAGGCGCGGTTCGAGTGGCTCGGTGACTCGCACGGTACCACCCGCGAGGGTGGCAAGTGGCACACCATCGCGATAGGCCACGCGATTGCCGGCTAGGGCTGCCAACTTCGCACCGGGCAGTACGATACCGACAAGATTGAGCGGGTCGGCGCCGCTCACACATACAAGGTCGCCATTGCGTTCGCTGCGCCGCACTTCACGCATCGCACCAATGGCTTCGGGTAACGCAAACTGCTCTCCCGCTATGCCTGCAACAAAGCGACCACCGCGAATTTCACCGCGCGCTTCCAGGCGGCGTAATTCGCGCAGTAGCTGCCGCCACGGGGGGCAACCAGATCGCTTCCCGCTCCATCAAACGCCAGAACACCACCCCATATCGTTTAAGCAGCGTGCGGACCACCTGCTCGATCGAGTCATCCTGCCCATGGTCAGCGGGCCCAGCATGTCTGCGCACCAGCGCCCAGCGCCCAGCATCTTCGAAACCGAAGAGCGCGGTGCGACGGCGACGCTTTTGGCTGGATGTCCCGGCCGCGCGCCTGCGATTAGAGGGCACCAGCAGTGCGCGCAGACCAACGAAGCCATCCGCATTGATCAGTCCATACGCCGTGAGTTCCGCGAGGGCCTCTTCTATTTGTGCGGGCAGCAGGCCAGTGGCACCCACGATTTCGTCGAAAAAGGACGCGCCATGTTGGCCGAGAAATGTGGCGATTTCGGCGGCTCGTGCGCTCAATGCAGAGGCTTCTCGCGTAGGTGAAAGGCTGGTCCACCTCGCCAAATTACGGCGCGTGACGAGCGCAATCGGTGTGGTGCGTACTGGACCGCAGACGCGTTCGACACCAGCGCCCGGCGCCGATAGTCGCAACCACACGACCCGGCCCGCAAAACTCAACTCATCCAACCATGCAGGATCGTAACCGCCAATACGGGCCGGCAATATCTCGGTTTCCCAGGCGGTCGCTGGTACCTCGAAGCCTTCGAGTTGAGAAATCACGGCAGCAACGGCATCTGGGCCTTCGCCCCGCGAGCTTGACTCGACACGTTGCCAGCGCAACAGAAAACGCATGAATCGCGCGGCTCGACCGGCTCGATTTCATGTCGCAGCCGATTCACGGTCAAACGGTGGATACGCGCGAGCAGACGCCGGTCGCACCACTCCAACTCATTGCCGGTGAACTGGCCGCGCATCAGCGTGCCTTCGGTCTCCAGCCGTGCGAGCGCTTGCTCTTCCGTCTTGATGTCAGGCCCGAGTGCTGTCGAGAGCTCGAACGCGTTGGTTGGCCCGACGCAACCGAGGTGATCGCGCAGGACGTCTTGCAGCGCCTCATCGCACGTCCAGATGTGCTGGCTGTAATCGAGCGGCACGGTGATGGCTGGCTGCATAACCGCTGCCGGAAAGATTGCACGCCACTCCGGTATCCGCTCCGTCGCAACCGCAAGCGTTAAGTCCGGTCTTACATGAAACATCGTTGCGCGACCGGACGAACATAACGTCTCGAAGAGCCCCGCGGGGAATCGCGACAATTCCGCGATCGTTAAGCGCGCCAGCGCTAGCAGTGCATCATGCAATTCATCCGGATTGCGGGCCTCCGGAAAGACTTCCTCGCGAACACGAGCGATCGCCGCAGCATCCAGCTTGCCAAGATCACCCGCCACTTGCGGATCCTGCCACCGGCGCGCCATGACGGCTTGCGTGCGGCGCTCTTCGAGCGGCGCGTCATCGAGAAACGCATACGGTCGCGAAGAAAGTATTTCCAACGCAAGGGGCGAGGGCTCGGTCAAATCGCGCACGATCACTGCGATCGCACCGGACTCCATTTGCGCGAGAACCTGGACGAAGCCGTCGACATCCATCGCGTCGTGCAGGCAATCATGAATCGTTTGCGCGACCAATGGATGATCGGGTATCTCGCGATCCCCAACGATGTTTTCACCGCAGGCGACCTGGTCTGGAAACACCGTTGCGAGCAAGTCTTCCGCCTGCATCCTCTGCAATTGCGGCGCCACCTTTTTGCCGCCGCGAAACCGCGGTAACGCCAGCACGATCGACGCATTCCAGCGCCACCTGGTCACAAACATCGGCGCATCCAGCAACGCTTGCACCAGCAATGGCCGTACCGAATGCGACGACAGATAACGCGCCACCCCGGCCAGCTCAAAGCTGTGACTGGTGGCGAGCGACAGGACGATGGCATCCTCAATCGCCGCTGCCTGCAATTCGAAATTGAAGGTGCGGCAGAAGCGTTTGCGCAGGGCTAAGCCCCACGCTCGATTGATGCGACTGCCAAACGGCGAATGAATGACCAATAGCATGCCGCCCGATTCATCAAAGAAACGCTCAAAGATGACGGTCTGTTTGGCTGGCAGCGCACCAAGGGCATGGAACGCGGCGCCGAGGTATTCAGCGATCTGCATGACGGCCGAGTCGTCAAGGCCCATCGTTGCAAGCTGCGCATGCACCGTCGCAACATCACCGTCCCGCATGGCGATGGCCGCTTGATCGTTTAGGCGAGAGACCGCATCCGAAAGGACGTCGGTACGGCCGGGCGCCTCACCGAGCCCGAATGGAATGCTAGGTGGCGCACCCTTCGCATCTTCGACCCGTACTGTGCCACGCTCAACTCGTAGAATGCGATAGGAAGTGTTGTCAAGCTGGAACACGTCGCCGGCGAGGCTTTCAATAGCGAAATCTTCGTTGACCGTCCCGATCACTTGCGCCTGCGGATCGAGAAGCACCGTGTAGTCGGCCATGTCGGGAAGCGTTCCGCCTGACATCACCGCGGTGAGCGCTGCGCCACGCCGTGCACGGAGGATTCCTCCGACGGCATCGCGATGCAGATGCGCGCTGCGCCTACCGAACCGGGTATGAAATCCTTCCGATACCATCCGCACGATTGCGGTGAACGCCGAGCGATCGAGGGATCGGTAGGGATACGCGCGGCGGACCAGTTCGAACAGTCCTTCTTCGCTCCAGTCTTGTTGCGCCACTTCAGCAACCAGCTGCTGCGCGAGCACATCGGCCACCAATTCCGGGACCTTGAGACGATCCAGCTCCCCGCGTCGCACGCTATCGATCAGCGCGGCGCATTCAACGAGATCATCGCGCGACAGCGGGAACAGACGGCCCTTTGGCGTCCCACCCAGCGTATGCCCGGAGCGCCCGATGCGCTGCAGGAATACCGAGATCGAATGTGGAGAACCGATTTGGCAGACGAGGTCGACATCACCGATGTCGATGCCCAGCTCAAGCGAGGCGGTGGCGACCAGCACCCGCAATTCACCGCGCTTCAATCGCTGCTCGGCCTGGAAGCGCTGCTCACGCGCGAGGCTGCCGTGATGGGCCGCAACATGTCGGGCGCCGATGCGCTCGGAGAGAAATCGCGCCGCACGTTCAACCAATCGACGGGTATTCACAAAGATCAGCGTGGTGCGATGCGCTAATGCAAGCGCGGCAAGCCGGTCATATACATGGCTCTACGTCTCATGCGACATCACCACTTCAAACGGCGCAGGCGGCAACTCAATCGCGATATCGCGTTCCCGAACATGCCCCGCATCGACGATGAGGCAGTCGGGTGAGCCGTCTGCCTTGAGATCGGCGCCGATCAGATAGTGCGCCACGGCGCTAACCGTATTTTGTGTCGCGGAAAGCCCGACGCGCGTAAGTCTTCGCCCGGTCAATTGCGCGAGCCGTTCCAGAGAAAGTGCGAGATGCATGCCGCGTTTGTTGGGTGCCAAGGCATGCACTTCATCGACGATCACCATCTTGGTCATCGATAAGGTTTCCCGACCCGACTTGCTCGTGAGCAATATGTAGAGCGACTCAGGTGTGGTCACGACGATGTGCGGCGCGACCTTGCGCATCGCCACGCGATCGCGTTGCGACGTGTCGCCGGTACGCATCAAGGTGCGAATATTGACGTCGGGAAGGCCCGCTCTCGCAAGCGCCTCGCGGATACCGGCAAGCGGCGCTTCCAGATTGCGTTGGATATCGTTCGACAGGGCCTTGAGGGGTGAGACGTAGACGATCCGCGTTTCATCGGGCAGACCGTGCTCAACGCCTTCCTGTACTAACGCGTCAATCGCTGCTAAAAATGCGGCGAGCGTCTTCCCCGACCCAGTCGGCGCGGCGACCAGGACGTGGCGTCCGGCCTGGATCGCCAGCCACGCTTTCGTCTGCGCACTAGTGGGCGCACGAAACGCACTGGCGAACCATGCCCGCACGGCCGGATGAAATCGGGCGAGTGCCGCGGCTGTGTCAGGATTCAGTTGGGATGGCATGCAAGCTCGGGTGAAGGCGAGCCGCAATGGTAGCGCGGTTACCGTCCGCGGCACGGTGCTAAGCTCAGTCTGTCGCACAATCGAATAACACAAGGAGCCGCCATGTCGATACGGATTGCCGGGCTCGACCACCTGGTGCTAAGGGTGCGGGACCTCGAGCGGATGATCGGGTTCTATGTAGATGTACTCGGCGCGGCGGTGCTCTGGCGCCGGCCGGACATTGGCTTGGTCCATCTCAGCGTAGGATCGGATCTGCTCGATCTCGTTCCGGTTGACGGTGAGTTAGGGAAAAAAGGCGGTGTGGCCCCTGGGATCGAGGGTCGCAATCTCGATCACTTCTGTTTTCGGGTTGAACCATTCGATCAAGCGAACATTGTTCGCCACCTGACTGAACACGGCGTTACGATCGGCGCAATCCGCGAGCGGTTCGGCGCGGAAGGGACCGGCATCTCGATCTATCTTGCCGATCCGGAAAACAACATGGTGGAATTGAAGGGGCCATCGGACGGCCAACGACCGGATCAAAAGATTCCCGCTTCATCGACTACTTGAAATCTTATTCGAACCCACGATCATGCGCGTAGCCATCCTCGACGATTATCAAAGCGTTATCGCCACCCTCGGTTGCTATACAAAGCTCGCCAAACACGATGTGCGTATCTTCCACGACAGCGTGAAAGAGACCGGAGCGCTTGCCGAACGCATCGGTAACGCAGAAGCGCTGGTCCTGACGCGCGAGCGAACGCCGGTTGACGAACCGCTGATTGCGAAGCTACCCAGCCTGCGGCTCATCAGCCAGACCGGGAAGAACGCGCCGCATATCGATATGGCGGCCTGTACACGCCGCGGCATCGTTGTGAGCGGTGGCGGTGGCCTCGGGCATGCCACCGCTGAACTCACCTGGGGACTCATCTTCGCCTCGTCGCGCCACATTCCAAAAGAGGTCGCCTCGCTCAAGGCGGGCAACTGGCAATCGACGATCGGTGAAGGCGTCCACGGCAAAACGCTCGGCATCTATGGATTTGGTCGCCTTGGCAGTCAGGTCGCGCGCGTTGGCAAGACCTTCGGCATGCGGGTGACTATTTGGGGGCGCGAAGGATCGCAGTCGCGCGCCCGCGAAGAAGGGTTCGAGATTGCGGCGAGCAAGGCAGCCTTCTTTGCCGAATCAGATGTGCTCTCGGTGCATTTGATGTTGCGATCCGAATCACAAGGGATCATTGGGCCCGAAGATTTCGCGCGGATGAAACCGACGGCGCTGTTCGTCAATACCAGCCGTGCGGGACTGGTTGTACGCGGCGCACTTGAAGCGGCGTTACAGTCGGGTCGGCCGGGGCGAGCTGCCGTGGACGTTTATGATGATGAGCCAGTCCTTGGTGGCAATCATCCGCTACTCAAGATGGACAACGTGATCGCTACGCCGCATTTGGGTTACGTTGAGCGAGCAGGCTATGAGAGTTTCTTCAATGCCTCGTTTGATCAGATCAATGCGTTCGCGGCGGGTGCGCCGATCAATGTGATGAATCCGGAGGTCCTTACACGCTAGCCGCCATCTCGCTATCGATTTGCGCCGATCGTCTGATACGTAATAATCGTTGCGACGACGATCGCACCGCCCACGATTTGTAGTGCACCAAGCGCTTCACCGAGTGTGAGCCAGGCGATCATCGCCACAAACACCGGCTCCAGGTTTAGGACGACGCCGGTTTGCGTCGGACCGAGCGTCAAGAGCAATAGAAAAAGTCCGATGATTCCGACGCCGTAGCAAAGGGTGAGACCCCCAAGGCCGATCCAGCCATTCGCGGACTGCGGCAATTGCAGCGATTGGGTGACGAGGAGCGTGAAGGACAGAATAACCGCCCCGACGATCAACGTGTAGAACGTGCGAACCGGCGCGGCCAGTCCCGGAACAACTCTTGGTGTGAGCACCAAGGCGGCAGCGAAACTCACCGCGGCCCCGACGCCCGCCGCGACCCCCCATGGATTGACAGCGCGGACGTCGACGCCCAGCACCAGCGCCAATCCGCCGAATGCCGCGATCAAGGTGAACGCCAGGCGTGCGCTGAATCGCTCATCACCCAAGAGGCTGCTGGCAAGCCCAATCAAGATAGGGAACAGATAGAAAACGAGAATCGCCAAGGTCACCGGCAGCAACATGACGGCGGTCTGCACCAGCACTGTTTGCGACGTGATGAGCAGACCGAGGACGATGGTCCACTTGAATTCACGTGGTAACGGCAACACGGGCAGCTTTCGCAGCTTGAGCAACAGCAGCACCAACAGACTTGCGCCCACCGCACGCGCGGCCGCCGCGGTGAGGATGTTGACGCCATTTACGAACGCCAGCCGCGCGAACACATGCCCCGATCCCAGACTGATCGCGACACCGAACAGCCCGATGGCGGGCAACCACAATCTAGCTGGCGAGGACATCCGCGATTGAGGGGCGAAAGCGGGTGATTATGCCAGTCGCCCGACCGCGATCATGTTCTCCAGATCATTCAACGTTCCCAGGGCGGTGCCGCGTCGACTTGCACCGCAAGCTTGGCGATAGCCTTGTCAGCTTGCATCGCCGTGACCTTCCCTTCGTCGGCGAGCGCCTTTAAGGCAGCAACCACGATGTGGGCCCGATCCACCTCAAAGAAGCGTCGCAGATTGGCGCGAGTATCGCTCCGACCAAAGCCATCCGTCCCCAGGGAGACAAATCGTGCCAACACATAGGGACGGATCAAGTCGGACACCGCACTGAGATAATCGGTCGCCGCAATAATGGGGGCATCGTCGCCCACAAAGCACTGCTCAACATATGAGACTTGCCGATTGGTCGCAGGATGCAAGCGATTGCGGCGCTCGACAGCCATTCCTTCCCGGCGCAATTCCGTATAACTGGTCACCGACCAGACATCCGCCGCGACGCCATACTCGCTTTCAAGAATCTCGGCGGCCGCCAAGGATTCGCGAAGAATCGTACCCGAACCCAACAATCGCACACGCGGCAATACCTTGCGCTCGGACTTGCGCAGCCGGTACGCACCGCGAAGAATGCCGGCGGCCGCACCGTCTGGGATCGTTGGATGCACATAGTTCTCGTTCATCACGGTGACGTAATAGAAGACATCCTCCTCGTCTTCCAGCATTCGGCGCGTACCGTCCTGGAGGATGACGGCCAGTTCGTAACCGAAGGTCGGATCAAAGGCGCGACAGGTTGGGATCGTCGCTGCGATCAGATGGCTGGTACCGTCCTCATGCTGCAAGCCCTCGCCTGACAGGGTCGTGCGACCCGCTGTTGCCCCGAGGAGGAACCCACGCGATCGCGAGTCGGCCGCCGCCCAGATCAAATCGCCGACGCGTTGAAAGCCAAAAATGGAATAGAAAATATAGAAGGGCAACATCGGTACGCCATGGGCGCTATAACTCGTTGCCGCCGCCATCCAGGATGACAGTGCGCCCGCCTCGGTGATTCCTTCTTCGAGAATCTGTCCGTCCTTCGCTTCCTTGTAATAAAGCAGCTCTTCCTTGTCTTCCGGTTCGTAGAGCTGACCAAAGGGCGAATAGATCGCGATCTGGCGAAATAGCGACTGCATACCGAACGTGCGCGCCTCGTCGGCGACGATAGGCACGACATACTTGCCAAGCACTGGATCCTTGAGCAGCTGCGCGAGAAGCTGCACGAATACCATCGTGGTCGATTGATCGCGTCCGTTCGAACCCTCAAGGAAACGACTAAAGCTCGGCAGCCCCGGCACAGGAAGCTTTGCCGTACGGGGCGGTCGATGCGGCAGATAGCCGCCCAGCTGTGCGCGGCGAGCATGCAAATAACGCATTTCCGGCGAGCTCTCGGCGGGTCGATAGAACTTCAGGCCGGTCACGTCTTCATTCGATAGCGGAAGCGCAAACCGATCGCGAAAGGCCAGCAGCGCCTCATCGTCCATTTTCTTTTGGGTGTGCGTGGTCATTTTGCCCTGACCCCATAAACCCATGCCATAGCCCTTCTTCGTCTGGGCGAGAATGACGGTTGGCTGTCCCTTATGACTGACGGCGGCGTGATAGGCCGAATAGATCTTGACCGGGTCATGCCCACCCCGCTTCAAACGATCGATGTCGTCGTCGGTGATGCCGGCAACGAGTGCTTGCAATTCCGGATACTTGCTGAAGAAGTGCTCGCGGTTGAAGCGTCCATCGGTGGCCGCGTACGTCTGGAACTCGCCATCGACCGTCTCATGCAACCGGCGAAGAATGATGCCTTCGCGGTCGCGCGCAAACAACGGATCCCAGTCGCTGCCCCACATCAACTTTATGACGTTCCAACCGGCGCCGGCGAACAGCCCTTCCAGTTCCTGCACGATGGAGCCGTTACCCCGCACTGGTCCATCGAGACGCTGCAGATTGCAATTGACGACAAAAATAAGATTGTCGAGCCCCTCACGCGCCGCCAGCGATAACGCAGCGAGCGCCTCCGGCTCATCCATTTCGCCATCACCGGGGAAGGCCCAGACCTTGCGACCTTCCGTTCGCTGAATGCCGCGGTGTTCGAGGTAACGCATAAAGCGCGCTTGATAAATCGCGTTCATTGGCCCAAGACCCATCGAGCCGGTAGGGAATTGCCAGAACTCGGGCATCAGCCAAGGATGCGGATAGGAAGAAAGCCCCTTGCCATGGGTTTCCCGCCGATAGTGATCGAGTTGCGATTCCTGCAGCCGCCCCTCGAGAAAGGCGCGCGCATACACGCCCGGGGCCGAATGCGGCTGAAAGTAGATGCAGTCCGCACCACCGGGTGTGTCATGCCCGCGAAAGAAATGATTGAAGCCCACCTCGAAGAGGTCCGCGGCCGAGGCAAAGCTCGCGATATGACCGCCCAACTCCGGATGAGCGCTATTCGCGCGAACGACCATGGCGAGCGCGTTCCAGCGAATGATGGAAGAGAGCCGCTGCTCGATCGTGAAATCGCCCGGAAACGGCGGTTGATCGCGGGATTCGATCGTATTGCAGTAGGGCGTATTGAAGCGCGTGCGGGTGGAGACGCCTTGCGCCGCCGCGTGCTCACTCAGGCGCTGAAGCACATAGCGAGCGCGGTCCTTGCCGGCTGCCGCCAACAAGGTTTCAAACGCATCGATCCATTCACGCGTTTCGATCGGATCGCTGTCGAGCGATTCTCCGAAGAGGAGTTTGTTGATATCGGCAAGGTTTGTCATTGGAGTCTTGAATACGTATGCAGCTTAGCAAGCGGGAATTTGGAGCGCACATCCAGCGTGGAGGCTACGCCGATTCAATTAGCATATGCTTCTATTTAGGGTCACCTGCATTGTCATTTACGGCATAAAATATCGTCAACCGACAACAATAAGGCATTCTATGCTTACTCGATCATTGGACCCGGTTGACTGGTTGATTCTCGAACGAATGCAAGATGATGCGCGCGTCTCCAATGTCGATCTCGCCAACGCGGTGCACTTATCGCCCTCGCCGTGTCTTTCCCGAGTACGCAAGCTAGAAGAATCAGGATTCATTCGACGCCACGTTACGCTGCTCGATCCGGTCAAGCTAGGACTCACCGTCAGCGTATTCATCCAAGTGCGGCTGGAGAAACAAATCGAAAAATCGCTCGGCGTCTTTGAACGTGCGATCGGTGAGCGACCCGAGGTCATGGAGTGCTATCTGATGACGGGTGATTCCGACTACCTTCTTCGTGTTGTCGTATTGGATATCCCGGCGCTGGAACGCTTCATCGTCGATTTTCTATCCAGAATTCCGGGCGTCGGCAACATTCAGTCGAGCTTCGCACTGAAGCAGGTGAAATACCAGACCGCGCTGCCTCTGGAGAGCATCAAGCCGCGCCCGCAGGCACGCCGACCAGGTACGAAAAAACGCTAACCCAATCGACCAGTCGTGCTCGTCATTCGACGGTCACGGACTTGGCCAGGTTGCGCGGTTTGTCCACATCGGTGCCTCTTGCGCAGGCGGTGTGATAGGCGAGCAATTGCAACGGCACAACATGCAAGATGGGCGACAAGGCCCCGTAGTGCTCGGGCATGCGAATAACGTGAATGCCCTCGGCGCTTGAGATGTGCGAATCGGCGTCAGCAAAAACGTACAACTGACCGCCGCGTGCACGAACCTCCTGCATGTTCGACTTCAGCTTTTCAATCAGGTCGTCGTTGGGTGCCACGGTGACCACCGGCATCTCGTTGGTCACCAGCGCCAACGGCCCATGTTTCAACTCACCGGCCGGATAAGCTTCCGCATGGATATACGAAATTTCCTTGAGCTTCAGCGCACCTTCCAGCGCAATCGGATAGTGATGCCCGCGACCGAGGAACAAGGCGTTTTCCATCTTTGCGAAGTCGCCGGCCCAAGCAATGATTTGCGGCTCCAGCGCGAGAACACTTTGAATCGCCTTCGGAAGATGACGTAGATTCCGCATGGCAGCGGCTTCATTACCCTCATTCAAATGACCACGATGCTTAGCCAACGCCATCGCTAACAGGAAGAGCGCGACGAGCTGCGTCGTAAAGGCCTTAGTCGAGGCAACACCGATCTCCGGCCCGGCATGCGTGAGGTACTTCAAGCGGGTGAGACGAACCATTGCGCTTGATGCGACATTACAGATCGCGAGGGTCTTGTCCATTCCCAACGACTGAGCATGCTTGAGTGCCGCCATTGTATCGGCGGTTTCACCGGACTGCGAGATCACGATCACGAGCGTGCGTGGATTCGGTACGCTCTCGCGATAACGATACTCGCTCGCGATCTCCACCTGCGTCGGCAATTTCGCAATGGCTTCAAACCAGTACTTGGCGGTGAGCCCCGAGTAGTAACTCGTGCCGCAAGCAAGGATGAGTGCAGAATCGATCTCGCGAAATATTTTCGGTGCCGCGGCTCCGAACAATTCTGGCATGACGCGATCGACACCTTCCAGTGTGTCGGCGACTGCGCGCGGCTGCTCGAAAATCTCTTTTTGCATGTAGTGCCGATAGGGTCCTAATTCAGCACCGCCCGTTCCGGCATCGACCGTTCGCACTTCTCGTACGACCGGCGCACCACTTTGGTCGACGATCTTGTGCGAGGCGAGCTGGAGATCAACCACATCCCCTTCCTCGAGGTAGATGATCTGATTGGTTGTTCCAGTCAGCGCCATCGCGTCCGAGGCGAGAAAGTTTTCGCCCTTACCGACACCGACGACCAGGGGACTGCCGAAGCGGGCACCCACGACACGATTCGGCTCATCCTTGCAAAACACTGCAATCGCATAGGCGCCGTTGAGTCGCTTGACTGCGCGCTGCACGGTGCGAAACAGGTCGCCGTCGTATTCGTGGTTGATCAGATGCGCGACCACTTCGGTGTCGGTCTGACTATCGAACTTGAATCCGCGCGCCTTGAGTTCATCGCGCAGCTCTTCATAGTTTTCGATAATGCCGTTGTGGACGAGCGCGATGCGATCGCCTGAAAAGTGCGGGTGCGCGTTGGCGGTAACCGGGGCACCATGCGTCGCCCAGCGAGTATGGGAAATCCCAATCACACCGGCAAACTTCGTCGCGGTCACTTCGCGGTCGAGCTCAGCGACGCGGGACACGCTGCGGGCGCGCTTCAACCCTTGATCATAGACGGCCACGCCGCAGGAATCGTAGCCGCGGTACTCCAACCGACGAAGGCCTTCAATCAATACGGGAACAATATTGCGTGTAGCGATGGCACCGACGATTCCGCACATCTGTTGAATATCCTTCTAGGTCACCGTGACGGCGACTTCTTGGTTGGCCGCTGCCAATTTTCAATCGTTGATTGGCGAACTCGGGTGATCGTGAGCTTGCCGGCGGGAGCGTCTTTGGTGAGCGTGGTCCCCGCCCCAAGTGTTGCGTTCTTGCCGACTCGCACGGGTGCAACGAGTTGGCAGTCGGAGCCGATAAAGGCGCCATCCTCGATGATGGTCCGATGTTTGTTGGCGCCGTCGTAGTTGCAGACGATGGTGCCGGCACCGACGTTGACACCGCTCCCGATTTCCGTGTCACCGATGTACGCGTGATGATTGGCTTTGGAACCCAAGCCGATCTGGCTCGCCTTGACTTCGACGAAATTGCCGAGATGCACTTCCTTGCCAATGGTAGAGGCGGGACGAATACGGGTATAGGGACCAATGCGGCACGATGCCCCGATCGTTGAGTCTTCCGCATAAGTGAATGCGAGTATCTGCGTATCGGCGGCGACCGACACATTCCGTAGCACGCAATTCGGGCCAATCGAGACGCCATTAGCCAGCTCCACGCGGCCCTCGAAGACGCAATTAACGTCGATTAATACATCGCGCCCGCAGATCAAGTCGCCACGAACATCGATGCGCTCGGGGTCCATGAGGCCCACCCCTTGCGCCAACAACTTTTGGGCATTGACGCGCTGGAAGCGGCGCTCAAGTTCGACCAACTGCGCTCGGCTGTTGACGCCAAGTGTTTCCCACACATGATCGGGTTGGACGCCTGCGACCGGGCAACCTTCATCGAACGCCAGTTTGACCACATCGGTAAGGTAATACTCGCCTTGCGCATTGTTGGGCGTGAGCGCGCCTAGCCACTTGCGAAGCTGCGTCGTTCCCGCGACCATGATGCCGACGTTAACTTCCTTCACCGCAAGTTCGGCCGGTAGCGCGTCGCGATGCTCGACGATGCGCGATACCAATCCTTCGCGCCGAATCACTCGACCATAGCCGGTTGGGTTGTCGAGTTCTACCGTAAGGAGCGCAAGCCCGCCATCGGCCGCGTTGATCAGCCGGCTCAGCGTATTTTGCTGTATGAGGGGAACGTCACCGTAGAGAATTAGCGTGGGCCATCGATCGTCGAGAAATGGCGCTGCCTGCTGTACCGCATGGCCGGTTCCGGACTGCGGCTCCTGTTTCACCCAGGTGATCGGCGCTGATGACGGCTGCGGATTCGTCTCAAACTTGGCACGAACAGCTTCACCGCCAGACCTGTACACAACGATGATGCGCTGCGCTTTGATGGATTGTGCGGCGCTGATGACATGAGCCAGCAGCGGACGCCCCGCCAACAGGTGCAAGACCTTGGGCAGGTTCGAGTGCATGCGCGTGCCTTGCCCGGCAGCGAGAATGACGACGTTCATGGAGGACGAAGCAAAGAAGGGATCTGGATTTTACAGACGCATCGCTGACAGTTTCCAGGGAATGCTGGGAAATTCACACGTTTGCTAGACTCGATCGCATCGCCCACCCGGTCCGAGGGAGACATCCAATGATTCGTACAATATGGTTCTTCACCTGCATCGCGCTGATCGCCCCGATTTCAACCTAAGCCCAAGACCAATGCAAGAGTCGTGGCGATCTGGACGCCTTGTATTGCGATGAAAACGGCGATCTCGTTGCTGATGCACCGAAGGACCCAAAGAGGCTCAAGAACCCATCTACCCTGGTTTTCACCTACACGCCGGTCGAAGACCCGGCTGTCTATGAGACGATATTCCGTCCGTTCACCGAGTACCTTGCCTAGTGTACGGCCAAGCGAGTCGTGTTTTATCAGGTGCAATCCAACGCAGCGGAGATCGAAGCAATGCGCTCGGGGCGATTACACGTCGGTGGATTTTCCACTGGACCCACCAATTTCGCGGTGAACATTGCAGGGGCGGTCCCGTTTGCGGTCAAGGGGGACGAAAAAGAACTGCAGGGTTACAACCTCATCATGATTGTGAGGAAAGACAGTGCGTTCCATCAGCTGGCTGACCTCAAGGGCAAGAAAGTTGCGCACACGTCGCCCTCTTCGAACTCCGGGAATCTGGCGCCAAGAACCCTCTTTCCCCCGCTCGGCTTGGTGCCTGATCAGGACTACAAGGTCTTGTACTCGGGCAAGCACGATCAATCGATCAAGGGTGCCGGCACCGGCGACTATGACGCCGCGCCGGTCGCCTCCGATGTATTCAAGCGGATAGCCGCACGCGGCGAGATCAAAGACGACGATTTTCGCGTGATCTACCGAAGCGAAATGTTCCCGACATCGTCTTTTGCGTATGCGCATGACCTCGAGCCGACGTTGCGCGACAAAATGCTGAAGTGCTTCTACGACTATCGATTTACCGCCGAGATGAAAAAAGCGTTTGATGGGGCGGATCTATTTTTCCCGATTACCTACAAAAAGGACTGGGAGATCGTTCGCAAAGTCGCCGAATCGAGCGGCGAGAAATTCAATCGCACTGCCTTCGAGGATCTCGCCAAGAAAGAGGCGGATGCAACGGCGAGGAAAGCAGCCAAGAAATAGCGTGCAACGATTCCCCTATCGGTGGTCCGAATGAACACACCCGCGGCCCTCGCGATCCGCGGACTCACCAAGGAATACGTTACCGGCAAGCCGGTTCTGCGGGGGATCGATCTCGATTTCGCGCCACAGGGCATCACCGCGATAATCGGACCATCGGGCACCGGCAAATCAACCCTGATTCGGTGTATCAATCGACTCATCGAACCGACTGCCGGCACCATCCGGTTCGGTGACGTCGACCTCGCACAGTTGCGCAAACATGACCTGCGGATGGTGCGCCGCACCATTGGCATGGTCTTCCAGGAGTACAACCTGGTGGAGCGTCTGACGGTGATCAAGAATGTCCTTTGCGGGCGCTTAGGTTACGTTTCGCCTTGGCGGGCGTGGCTGCGCAAATTTCCGCAAACGGACGTCGATCACGCCTTTGAGTTGCTCGACATCGTGGGACTCGCCACCTTCGCCCACGCCCGCGCTGATAGCCTATCAGGTGGGCAGCGCCAACGCGTTGGGATAGCGCGCGCCGTCATGCAGCAACCGCGCCTTCTCCTCGCCGATGAACCCACGTCGTCTCTTGATCCGAAAACATCGGTCGAGATCATGAACTTGTTGCGTTCACTTTCGGCGTCTCACGCATTCCCAGTGATCGTCAACATTCATAACGTCGAGTTGGCCCGCCGATTCGCCGATCGCGTGGTCGGAATGACCGGCGGACGGCTCGTGTTTGATGGCCCACCGGAAAACTTAAGTGATGCAATGCTGAAGTCGATCTACGGCGGCGAGGACTGGCTCGGATGAGTGCAACCGCGGCAGCCGGACGTAACGCCTTTCCGGCGAACACCTGGACCCGTCTTGGCTGGATACCCTTCGTTGCGTACTTGTTATATGCCGCATCGCATCTCGATTTGTCATGGCAACGATTTGCGTCCGGCACCCTCCATGGCGCGAAGTTCGTTGCGCGCCTCTTTCCCCCTGACCTATCGAAGACCGATCTGCTCGTTCGTGGCATGGTCGAGAGCCTGCAAATCGCTGTGCTCGCATCGGTGCTAGGAGCGATCATTTCGCTACCGATTTCGCTGATGGCCGCGAGAAATCTCATGCCCACGTGGGTCTCGTGGCCCGCGCGGGTAATCATGGTCGTGTGCCGATCATTTCACCCAATGATCGTCGCGATCCTGTTCGTCAAAGCGGTTGGTTTTGGCGCCCTGGCAGGAATTCTTGCACTCACCGTTGCATCCGTGGGATTTCTCGGCAAGCTGTTCACCGAAGCGATCGAAGAGATTTCGTTAAAGCAAGTCGAATCAATTCGTGCGACCGGTGCACCGTTCATGTCGATCGTGACATTTGCAGTCGTGCCGCAGGTCTTTGCGCGCTTCGTTGGTTTCATCGCCTACGAGACCGACGCGAATCTTCGCAACTCAACCATGGTGGGCATCGTTGGCGCGGGAGGCATCGGCGGAACACTCTTTGCCGCATTTCAACGCTTTGACTACGATTTAGTTTGCACCATTGTTCTCACTATAATCGCCCTCATCATGATCGGCGAGGTATTGACGATACGCATCAAACGCGTATTCAAGGTATGAGACCTACCGGGGGGCGCCGCCATTGATCGCGAATGGCGTCGCTTTACGCGCGCGGAGCGTCTGGCACGCTTCGTCACCTATTTCTGTGTGGTGCTCGCCATCGTTCTGTCGTTGCAGACGGTCGAAATCATTCCTGAGTTCATCATCGATGCACCGGAACAGATCGCCGACATGTTGCAGCGCATGTGGCCGATCGCGTGGGGCTTCTATCCGGAGGGGGTGCATGAGGCCCTGCTCGATTCGATTCACATCGCGACCATGGGCACCGTGCTCGCCGTGTTGATGGCGATTCCGATCGCGTTCCTGTCAGCACGCAATGTAACCCACAATGTGTGGCTCAATTATTTCGGCAAGTTGATACTCGTGTCATCGCGATCGGTCAACACTTCGATATGGGCGTTATTTTTTGTCGCGGTGTTTGGTCCGGGCGCGCTCGCCGAAACGCTCGCGATTGCCTTTCATTCAATTGGATTTACTGGGAAGTTACTTTCCGAAGCACTGGAAGAAGCGCATCCAGGCACCATTGAAGCGCTCGAAGCAAGCGGTGCGCCGTGTGGCTATCGATCGCACTTAAAGGCTTCTGGCCACAGGTAAAACCGGCGTTTTGGGCGATCGTTCTGTTTCGCTGGGACATCAACGTTCGCGAGTCCGCGGTACTTGGACTGGTCGGTGCCGGCGGCATTGGGATGGCACTCGATACGGCGCTCAATCTGTTTCAGTGGCCTCGTGTTGCGACAATTCTCGCTGCCATCCTCGCAGTTGTAATCATCGCCGAGATCGCGGTAACCTTCATTCGTCAACGCGTGATCTAAAAAAATGCGTCCCGAGATAGAGGGTTGGCAAACGGAGGATATTGCGATGGTTACTTTAAGAGAAATCGCTGCAGTTGCGGCGTTCACGGCATTGTTAGCAGCGCCGGTCAGTGCGGCCGATGTATTCAAGTGGGTCGATGCAAATGGGGTCACCTATTACTCAGACTCGGCTCCCGAAGGTCAGGCTGTGCAGAAAATGCCGCCCGGACTTTCGAAATTGACCGTCATTCCTTCAGCCAAATTCGTCACGCCACCAACGACCGTATCGCGAAGCGCAGAGCAACGACCGGTAACGCCTATTAGCGCTGACCGTAGCACGGAATCTGGCGAAGCAGAGAAGCTCGCCGAGTGGCGTGCTTAATGCGAAACGGAACGATGGGCAGATTGCAACGACCGTCGCGCGCTCTACGCCAGATATGGAACCATGGCCGATGGCTTTGGGGGTGGTGGTGGCCGACGGCCACCACGCCTTCTCCCCTAAGGAAACACTGATTAAGTTCCCAATGCAGTCGACCATACGCGATGCCCATGCGTTAGTTGCGAGATGGATGACTGCGCTGGAAGAGATCGACGATGAAGCAAATGACCCTGGCGGCGGCGAAGGGATTCGAAGTGCACGGGCGC
>SHXR01000079.1 GCA_009693235.1 Betaproteobacteria bacterium
CGTATTCAACCTTGAGCGGTGCGCGGCCGGTGCTCAAAACCTCGGAACACTATTTCTTTCAACTCTCGGCGCCGGAGTGCGTCGAGTTTCTGCGTCAGTGGACACAGGACGGCAAGCTCCAGTCGGAAGTCGCAAACAAGGCGAATGAATGGCTGGGCGGCGCGCTGGGCGATTGGGACATCTCGCGCGATGCCCCGTATTTCGGCATCGAGATTCCGGATGCGCCGGGCAAATACTTCTACGTTTGGTTGGATGCTCCGATCGGTTATCTCGCGAGCCTCAAGAATTACTTTGATCTTGGCAAGGCGCGCGCGCAGACAACGCAGACTTTCGAACAGTTCATGGCCGATCCTGCCGTCGAGCAGATTCATTTCATCGGCAAGGACATCATCTACTTTCACACGCTGTTTTGGCCGGCGACCCTGCATTTCTCTGGCTACAAGATTCCTAACAATGTCTTCGTGCACGGCTTCATCACCGTGAGCGGCGAGAAGATGTCGAAGAGTCGCGGCACGGGCATTTCGCCCAAGCGCTACCTCGAGGTCGGCATGAACGCTGAGTGGCTACGCTACTACATCGCCGCAAAGCTCAATTCGCATGTTGAAGATGTCGATTTCAATCCGGATGATTTCGTCGCGCGGGTCAACAGCGATCTCGTCGGCAAGTACATCAACATCGCCAGCCGCGCCGCGCCATTCATCACCAAGCATTTCAACGGCGCACTCGCCACGCAGGAACTGGCCGGCTACGACATCGGAATGGCGCGAACAGCGGCCGACGACTGTGCGGCGAGCTTCGAGGCACGCGAATTCGGCCAAGCGCTGCGCGACATCATGCGGATCGCCGATCGGGTGAATGAGGAGTTCGATCGTCGCCAGCCGTGGAATCTCGCCAAGGACGCAACTAAAAAAGACGAGTTGCACGCCGTCTGTTCCCGTGCGCTCTACGCGTTCCAACTCCTTTCCATCCTGTTGGCGCCGGTGTTGCCGAAAACATCGGAACGGGTCGCCAAGGAATTGTTCGGTATGGAGCGCGCCTTTCGTTGGGACGAAGTCACGCGCGTGCCGACTGGCATTCGCCCGTATCAACACCTGATGACCCGCATCGATCCAAAGATGATCGATGCACTTTTCGAAGCTACAGCGATGACCCCACCGGAACTCGCCAAGCCGGCCATCCCCAAGCTCCCCGATATTTCGATCGAAGATTTCGGCAAACTGGATCTGCGCGTGGCAAGAGTGCTCGCCGTCGATCGTGTGGAAGGCGCCGACAAGCTGCTCAAGCTCACCCTCGATATCGGCACGGAAACGCGCACCGTGTTCGCCGGCATCAAAGGTTCGTATGATCCCGCGCAATTGCTTGATCGATTAGTCGTGATGGTGGCCAATCTCGCGCCGCGCAAAATGAAGTTCGGCGTCTCGCAAGGCATGGTGCTCGCCGCATCCCTGGACGATACGCCAGGCGGCGGACCGGGCATCTTTGTCGTGTCACCCGACACGGGCGCCGTGCCAGGCATGAAGGTCAAGTGAGGCTGTCAAGCCGGTCACCATCATGAACGTTATGCTGATCATCGGTTGGTTTTTCCTCGTGACGTCCTTCGTGGTGCTGGGCCTTGGCGTGGCGTTCGTGATTGCGCTGATGCGTGCGTCCGAAGCGGAACGCCGGCATCTCGTCAACAATGCCATCAACGAGATGGTGATCTTCGGTATCTGGGTCGCGGGCTTGGCGGCCAGCATCGGCGTGCTGCAGGGCAAGCCCTGGGGTCGCTGGATGCTGCAGTACTTCTGCATCGTGCTGATTGCGTTGTGCTGCCTGATCGCTTTCCAGAAGGGTTACACCGCTTGGAAAGCGGGCGAACGCTCATCGATCATTGGGATCATCATTTTTCTGTTCCCGGTCATCCTCGCCTGTGGCGGCGCGATCTATGAGCTGCAGGGGCCGGAAGCGGCGGCATGGTTCGCGCGTCCCTAACTCGAATAAACGATTTCCACGTTATCGGCGCTCAGCCAGTCGGTAAGCGCGCTGATGAGCGGCTCTTCCGGCGAAATCTTCCACGACTCGCCCAGACGCGCCTCGCAGATCGCATTGTTTTTCTGGTAGCGAACCTGCACCGATAACACGCCGTTCCGGTAAGGGCCAAGTAGCGTGGCGAGTTTTTGCGCGTCGGCCCCACCGTTCATGGAAAGTTTCAGCTCACGGCCAAAGCGCGAGCGCAGCGCGGTAAGATCGTAAATCGACTCAGCCGTGACCCTAAGGCCACCGGAGAATTCGTCTTTCTGTACCTTGCCAAGCACCACGATCGGCTGATCCTCGCGAATCACTTCACGACATTGCTCGAAGAGTTCGTTGAACACCGACACCTCAACCTGTGCAGTGCCATCATCGATCAGCACGATCGACATGCGTCCGCGGCGCGTCATTTGCGTGCGTGCCGAAAGGACAATCCCGCCCATCATCATCGGCTCATTGCGGGGCACCAGCTCGGCCAGGCGCACGCGGACAATGCCGCCGATTTCCTTGCGATACGAATTGAATGGATGCCCGCTCAAGTAGAAACCGAGCGCGATTTTTTCTTCCTGCAAGCGCTGTCGCTCGCTCCAAGGCGCTGCCTGCACCATTGCAACCGGCGCCCCATCATTCACATCGTCGCCGAATAAACTCACCTGCAAGGCATCCGCTTCGGCCTGCTCCGCGACTTCCATCGCAACGCCCGCCGTCGCCAGCAACCGCGCGCGATGATCGTCCAGCGCATCAAACGCGCCGCCACGAATCAGCGATTCGACGGTGCGCCGATTCACCAGGCGCCTGTCAACCCGCCGGCAGAAGTCGAATAAATCGGTAAAGGGTTTGGCGGCCCGTGCTGCAACGATGCCATTCACCGCCGACTCGCCAGTGCCCTTCAATGCGCCTAGTCCATAGCGAATGGTCTTGGCATCGACCGGCACGAACCGGTATTCGCTCGCATTGATATCGGGCGGGAGGACAGTGAGTCCGTTGTCCTTCGCGTCGTCATAGAACTGACGGACCTTGTCGGTATCGTCCATCACCGCGCACAAGTTGGCCGCCATGAACGGGGCCGCATGATGAGCCTTGAAATATGCGGTCTGATAGGCCACCAATGCATAGGCGGCAGCATGCGATTTATTGAATCCGTAGCCGGCAAACTTCTCCATCAGATCGAACAGCTCGTTGGCCTTCAACGCCGGCACCTCGTTCTGCGCCGCGCCGTCGACAAACTGGCCACGATGCAGCGCCATTTCCTCCGGCTTTTTCTTGCCCATCGCACGGCGGAGCAGATCGGCGCTCCCAAGCGAATAACCACCGATCGATTGCGCGATCTGCATCACTTGTTCCTGATAGACCATGATGCCGTAGGTCGAACCAAGAATCGGCTCCAGACGGGGATCGGGATAGTGCACCGCCTCGCGTCCGTGCTTGCGGTTGATGAAGTCGGGGATGAGATCCATCGGACCGGGTCGAAACAGCGCCACGAGCGCGATGATGTCTTCGAAGCGATCCGGTCGGGCGCGCTTCAAGAGATCGCGCATGCCGCGCGATTCAAACTGGAAGATCGCGCTGGTATTGGCTTTCTGGAAAATCTTGTAGGAAGCCGCATCATCCAGCGGCAGCGCATCGAGCGCGATGGTACTGGCCGGATCGAGCCGCTTGATGAAGCGCAAGGTCCAGTCGAGAATCGTGAGCGTGGTGAGGCCGAGAAAGTCGAACTTCACCAGCCCGATGGCTTCCACGTCGTCTTTATCGAGTTGCGAGACGATGTTGGTGGATCCTTCCGCCGCGTAGACCGGACAGAAATCGGTGAGCTTGCCCGGCGCAATCAGGACGCCACCGGCATGCATGCCGACGTTACGCGTGAGGCCTTCGAGTTGCTCGGCGAGCGCCAAAAGATCACGCGTGTCCTCTTCATCGCGCTCGCGATCGGCCAGCCGCGGTTCCATCTCGCGTGCCATCTTGAGCGTTATCAGCTTGCCGGGCTGAAATGGAATCAGCTTGGCAAGTTCATCGGTCCGACCATAGCCCCACTCCATGACACGACCAACGTCACGCACCACTGCCTTCGCCGCCATCGTGCCAAAGGTGGCGATCTGCGACACCGACTCCTTGCCGTACTTGTCGCGGACATACTCGATGACACGATCGCGGCCATCTTGGCAGAAGTCGATATCAAAATCGGGCATCGAGACCCGCTCAGGATTCAGAAATCGCTCGAACAGCAAGTCATAGCGCAGCGGATCAAGATCGGTGATGCCAAGAGAGTAGGCGACCAACGATCCGGCGCCCGATCCGCGCCCCGGCCCGACCGGTATGCCATTGGTTTTCGCCCAATTAATGAAGTCGGCGACGATCAGGAAGTAACCGGGGAAGCCCATCTGAATGATCGTCTTGCATTCGAAGGCAAGACGATCGGTATAACGCTTGGTCTCCCCCGCCCGTGCTTCCGGCGCCGGATACAACTTCTCCATACGCTTGGCCAGGCCAATTTCAGCCAGCTGTACCAGATGATCATCCAGCGTGATGCCGGCCGGCGTTGGAAACAGCGGCAACTTCGGTTTGCCAAGCTCCAGCACGAGATTGCTGCGCCGGGCGATTTCAACGGAATTGGCGAGCGCTTCAGGAATATCGGCGAACAACGCCGCCATCTCGGCCTGCGTCTTGAAGTAGCTGTCCGACGTAATCAGGCGTGGCCGCCTCTGATCGGAGAGGACATAGCCCTCGGCGATACAGACGCGGGCTTCATGCGCCTTGAATTCGGTCGGCTCCAGAAACTGCACCGGATGGGTGGCCACCACCGGAATGCCAAGGCGCGTCGCAACCGATAGCGCGCCATCGATGTACTCCTCGGTACCGGTCGCGCCGGCACGCTGCAGCTCTACATAGAAGCGATCAGGAAACAGGCGCGCCCATGACGTTGCCAGGCGCATTGTCAACGCATCGTTGCCGGCCTGCAGCGCAGCGCCCATATCGCCCTGCATGCCACCTGAAAGGGCGATCAAGCCGTCGGCCTGTTGCTCAATCCATTCGCGACGCAATTCCGCGCGACCGCGGTGACGATTCGATAGCCAAGCCTGGGAAAGCAGCTTCGATAAATTGAGATAGCCCGCCTTCGAGCAGCAAAGGAGGAGCAGGCGACTCGCTTTGTCGCGATCGATTTCATTGGTGATCCAGACGTCGGCGCCAAGAATCGGCTTCACCCCCGCAGCGCGGCTCGCCTGATAGAACTTGGTCATCCCGAACATATTGGACAGATCGGTGATGGCCAATGCGCCCATGCCGTCTTGCGCGGCGCGTGCGACCACCTCATCGATGCGAACAACGCTATCGGTGACTGAGAACTCGGTATGCAGGCGAAGATGGACGAAGCGCGGATCAGCCATTGGCAGTCACCTTAGAAGCCGTTTCGAGATGACTCCAAACGGCCCAAATTTAGGGGCATGGGGCAGGTATCCCCTCATTTTGAAACAGATTCTTAGCTGATCGCAACCCGGGGCAGCTTCGCATCATGGGCTGCAATCGAACCGATGCGATACGCCGATTCACCACTGGCACGAAGGTGGGCGAGCGAACGATCGACATCCCCTTCTTCGACGACCACCACCATGCCAATGCCACAGTTGAACGTGCGGTGCATTTCGCTATCGGCCACGTTCCCAGATTTTTGAATCCAGGTAAAGACGTCGGACCGTGGCCAGGCATCACGACGCAAGACCGCCATCGTCGCAGCGGGAAGAATGCGTGGAATGTTCTCCGTCAATCCGCCGCCGGTGATGTGTGCAAGCCCTTTGATGGGCACCGCTTCGCGCAGCGCCAACACCGATTTCACATAAATGCGCGTGGGCTCCAGCAAACACTCGCCGAGGGTACGCCCGCCCAGCGGAGCGCCCGTGTCCGCACCGCTCAGCTCAAGAATGCGCCGGACCATCGAGTAGCCGTTGGAATGCGGGCCGCTTGATGCGAGCCCGATGATGGCATCGCCCGCGGCGATCGTGCGGCCATCCAGTATGGCACTGCGCTCGACAACACCCACGGCAAAACCCGCCAGATCGTATTCATCGGCCGGGTACATGCCGGGCATTTCTGCGGTTTCGCCGCCAATCAACGCGCAACCGGCCATCTCGCAGCCACGTGCGATGCCTGCCACCACGTCGGCCGCAACATCGACATCGAGTTTCCCACAGGCAAAGTAATCGAGGAAAAAGAGCGGCTCGGCGCCTTGCACGAGCACATCATTGACACTCATTGCGACCAGATCGATCCCCACGGTATCGTGTCTATCGAGCGCGAAAGCAAGCTTCAGCTTGGTGCCCACACCATCGGTGCCGGAGACGAGAATCGGCTCGCGATATTTCTTCGGAATTGCGCACAAGGCACCAAAACCACCGATGCCGGCCAGCACTTCAGGGCGCATCGTCCGGCGCGCGAAAGGTTTAATGCGCTCGACCAAAGCATCGCCCGCATCGATATCGACGCCTGCGTCGCGATAGGAAAGGCCGCCCACGGGCGGTCCGGATTTAGGAGTGGTCAATACGCGATTCGCTGGGGCGCTATGCCCGTGAAGGTTACGGCCTGCTAAAGTGGCATCTGGTACGCGTGGCATCCGATACGCGCCGTGATTCTACTGGAAAGATGGAACAATTCGTCCTTGAGCTGGCCGCCCCGCCCGCTGCTACGTTCGCCAGCTTTGTCGCCGGCGACAATGGTCCGGCTCTCTACGCCCTGCGGCGCATTGCCGGCGGTGCGCTCGCGCATCATGCTGTCTATCTTTGGGGCCCGGCCGGCGTTGGACGCACGCATCTGTTGCACGCCGTCGTCACCGCCGCCGTAGCCGCTCAGCGGACGGCACACTACATCGATGCGCCGCTGCTTGAATCAAGCATGCAGCTTGGGGCAGAACTCATCGCCATCGACAACGCCGATCGACTATCGGCAGCCGGCGAACAAGCGATCTTCGAGTGGTTCAACCGCTCCGGCCCGCGTCACGATTCGATGCTGGTGGCAGCTGATCGATCACCCGCCGCACTGGCCGCGCGGGATGATGTTCGTTCACGCCTGGCCTCGGGCATCGTGTTCGAAGTGCTGCCGCTCTCTGACGAGGAGAAGTTTGCCGCCATGCAGGCGTATGCGAGCGCCCGTGGCCTGCCGCCGCTCGACGAAGTTTTCCGCTACCTTCTGGTACACGCCGGACGCGACATGGGAACGCTTATTTCATTGATCGAAACGCTCGATCGCTACACGCTGTCGCTAAAGCGGCCGCCGACCCTGCCGCTGGTCCACCAACTCCTTCAACAGCTTCGCATCCCCAATCCCGTCCATGGAACTGACCCTGTTTGACCTCGACAACACCTTGCTCAATGGCGACAGCGACTATGCTTGGGCGCAGTTCCTCATTGATCAGGGCGTGCTCGACCGTGCCGCCTACGAAGTCCGCAACCTCGAATTCTATGGACAGTACAAGGCGGGCACGCTCGATATCCATGCGTTCCTCGATTTTCAGCTGGCGCCGCTGGCCAAGCACAGCCGCACCCAACTCGACGCATGGCATCGCCAATTCATGCAGGAGACCATCGAGCCGATGGTCGCCAAGCACGCCAGAGCCCTCATCGAATCCCACCGGGTCCGCGAGCGGACACTGGCGATCGTCACCGCGACCAACACCTTCATCACCGGGCCAATCGCCGCCCATCTCAACATTCCACATTTGATCGGGACCGAGATCGAAGAGATCGGTGGTCGCTTTACCGGGCGATCGAAGGGAACGCCGTCATTTCGTGAGGGCAAGATTGCGCGGGTTGAAGAGTGGCTGGCGGGCGCCGGGCGAACGCTTGCGGCGCACCATGCCGTCTGGTTCTACAGCGACTCCGCCAATGATCTGTCGCTCCTTGAAATCGTCAGCCATCCGGTTGCCGTGGATCCGGATGATCGACTCCGCGCCATCGCCCAAGAGCGGGGTTGGCCAATCATTTCGCTGCACTGAAGCCCTGCCGGCCGGCTGCATGGTATCTAACCGCGTGGTGATGGTTGCGCTCCTCATTGGGGTACCGGCTGTCATCCTGATAGCGACCGTCTTTGGCAGCGTGCCGATCGGACTCCACGATTGGCGCATGGCCCTCCTCGGCGAGGGCGATCCAATTCACTATGAGGTCGTCTGGACGCACCGCTTGCCGCGCGCCATGGCAGCCTTCGTCACCGGTGGTCTGCTTGCGCTGGCCGGCGTCTTGTTACAGACCCTGCTACGTAACCCGCTGGCGGATCCCTATGTACTCGGCGTGTCGGGCGGTGTCTCGGTGGGTGGATTATTGGCGATGATGCTAGGGTTGAGTCCCTTCTTCATTGGGCTGTTCGGGCTCCTCGGTGCCGCTGCGGTAGCGGCGCTGGTTATCGGATTTGCCGCGCGCGCCTCCGGATGGGATATCTACCGCGTACTCTTGGCAGGCGTTGGCATTGCGTCCGCCTGCGGGGCATTCGTTGCGCTGATCCTAACCATTTCACCGGCCGGACAAATCCAAGGCATGCTGTTCTGGCTGATGGGGGATCTCTCGGCATCACGCGACCCGGGATGGCTGGCGGCGATCCTCGTCGTGCTCACCGCGATCGCCTTTCTGCTCCGCACCAACCTGGACGCGCTCACTCTTGGCACAGTGAAGGCGCGGCTGCTGGGTGTTGCGGTCGGCCAGACGCAAACGCTCGCGTTGCTATGCGCGACCATCGCGACGGTGGCCGCCGTCCTTGAGGCAGGCGCCATCGGCTTTGTCGGCATTGCGGTCCCGCATGTGTTTCGCTTGATCGGTTGGCACGCCCATCGTTCGCTCGTGCCGTTCTCAGTCGTTGGCGGGGGCATCCTGCTGACGATTGCTGATACCGTGGCGCGCACGGTCGCCGCACCAATTGAAATCCCGGTTGGCGTGGCAACCGCCGTGATTGGCGTTCCAGTGCTGCTTTGGCTGATTGCCCGGTCTCGATGACACTCGACGTTCACCAGCTATCGCTTGCGGTCGGTGCGCGCATCCTGGTGCAGCCAACGTCCTGGACGATCGGTCCCAAGGAGTGCTGGGCCATTCTCGGCCCCAATGGCGCGGGCAAAACGATGTTGCTCCATGCCCTGGCCGGCATCGATTTGGCCCATGCGGGCGAAGTGCGCCTCGGAGGCGTCAACATTCAAACATGGCAACGCCGTGATCTTGCACAACGAATCGGTCTCTTATTACAAGATGAGTCGCCCGAGTATTGGGGAACCGTGCAAGACTATGTGGCACTCGCGCGGCTTCCGCATCGGGGCCGGTACGCGAAGGACGCTGCAGAAAATGATCCATCCGTCACCGCATCGCTCGCGGCACTACGCCTCACCGACTTGGCATCGCGTCGGTTTCGCACGCTGTCGGGCGGTGAGCGCCAGCGCGCGAGGATTGCCCAGCTGTTGGCCCAGACCCCGGAGATCCTGCTGCTTGACGAACCGCTCAATCACCTCGATCTCGCCCAAGAGATCCATGTCATGACCTTGTTGGCGGCCCATACCGCACACGGCGGATCAGTGGTCTGTACACTGCATGATCCCGTCTATGCGCTACGGTACTGTAGTCACGCTCTCATGATGTATGATGCGGGCCGCCTCGAACTGGGGCCGGTGACACAGGTCGTTACGCGATCGGCGGTCGAGCAACTCTATGGCTGCCGGCTGGACTGGCCCGGTTTGGACGCCGATTTCGGACCTCATTTCCGTTGATCAAAAGCTTGATTCGCAAGGTTTTTCGACTCCAAGATGGAACGGAGGCGACTGTCCTATCGTTCGCCAAACACGGGATTCGGCGGGATGCCATCAGCCCGGGCGCGAGGAAGGTCTGCGACGCCTTGACCGAGGCAGGCTTCGAGGCTTACGTGGTGGGCGGTGCGGTTCGCGACCTGATGCTGGGCGTCCAGCCCAAAGACTATGACGTCGCCACCAACGCGACGCCCGACCAGGTTCACAAGCAGATTCGCCGCTCACGACTGATCGGACGACGCTTCAAGCTGGTCCATGCGATGTTCGGCGATGAAACCGTCGAGGTCTCCACGTTTCGCGCTGAGACGCCCTCGGAAACCGACGAACATGGGCGCGTGCTGCGTGACAACATCTTCGGTACCCGTGCACAAGACGCGGCCCGGCGCGATTTCACGATCAATGCGCTCTACTACGACCCCACCAAGGAGCAGGTGCTCGACTACCACCGGGGCGCCGCCGATTTGAAGGCGAAGATCGTGCGCATCATTGGCGATCCGGAGGCACGCTATCGTGAGGACCCGGTGCGCATGCTGCGGGCCGTCCGGTTCGCGGCGAAGCTTGGCTTCCAGATCGATCAGAAGACCCGCGAGCCGATCGATCGCCTTGGTCCCTTGATCGAAAACGTTCCTGCCGCCAGACTTTTTGATGAAATGCAGAAGCTGTTGCTGTCCGGTCATGCCCATGCGTGCGTACACCGGCTGCGCGAAGAGGGTCTGCATCGCGGCATGATGCCCCTATTAGATGTCATTCTCGAACAGCCGCTTGGGGAGCGCTTCGTCAATCTCGCCCTCCAGCAAACTGACGATCGGATTCGCACCGACAAGGGCGTATCGCCCGCCTTCCTGCTCGCCGCCCTGCTATGGCATGAAGTGCTGGCCGCCTGGAAGAGTCGCGAAGAAGAAGGCGAACGGACCATCCCCTCGATGATGGCGGCAATGGATGAAGTTCTCGACATCCAAACCGAAAAACTGGCGATCCCGCGGCGCTTCACGACAACGATGCGAGAAATCTGGGTCCTGCAGCCACGGTTGGAAAACCGCACCGGCAAGCGCGCGATGCTCGTCCTGGAGCATCCCCGCTTTCGCGCCGCTTATGACTTTCTTGCGTTGCGTGCGGCAAGCGGCGAAGCGCAGCAGGATCTGGTCGACTGGTGGACCAAATTCCAGATTGCAAACGATGCGGAACGGGGCGCCTTGCTCGCGACCACCCGCGCCTCAGGCGAGAAACCACGGCGCCGGCGGCGGCGCAAACCGGTTCGCGATAGCGACGAGCGCCGCGAGGCACCGGCCGGCGACGAATCGGGGTCAGGGCGCTAAGAGAAAGGGTTCTCACCGTTGAGCACGGGATCCACGAACGCGCTGATTGGCTTGGGTGCAAATCTTGGCGACGCCCGTGGGACGATCATCCAAGCAGTCGCCGCGATCGCCAGGTTCGAGGCGACCACGTTCGTCGCATGCTCGTCCCACTATTCGACGGCGCCGCTTGGCTACGAGGACCAACCGCCATTCGTCAACGCGGTCGCCAAATTTGCGACGTTCCTGGCGCCGCATGTGCTGCTCGACAATTTGCAGGAACTTGAGCGGCAGTACGGCCGACAACGATCGTTTCCGAATGCCCCCCGCACGCTCGACTTGGATTTGCTGCTCTATGGAAGTACCGTGCTATCGTCGCCGACACTGACGCTGCCGCATCCTCGCATGTGTGAGCGGGCCTTCGTGTTGATACCGCTTGTCGAGATTTGCCCAAGCATCGAAATTCCCGGACGTGGTCGTGCGTCGGAACATCTCGCGCAGGTGGTCCGCCAACACGTTGTACGCTTGGCAGAGCGCGACGAATCGTAAGTGCCGACCGGCCCCCCGGCCAGTAATGGAAGCAAGGGACGACGCCCACAGCGGTCGCCGGTCTCAGCGGAGGATGTATGCAAGTTGTCGAATCTGTTTCAGCACTACGGGGACTGCTTGGCGGGCAGAGCGCAATCGCGTTTGTGCCCACCATGGGCAATCTGCATGAAGGTCATGTGACGTTGATGCGTGAAGCACGCAAGCGCGGGCGGATCGTCGTCGTTTCGATCTTCGTAAATCGTCTTCAATTCGGCCCGCAGGAAGACTTCGATCGCTATCCGCGCACCTTTGCGGCCGATTGCGCGAAGCTTGAAAGTGAAGGCGTCGACTACGTGTTCGCCCCGGACGAGCAAGTGCTTTTTCCACATCCGCAGGACTTCTTCGTCATCCCAAGCCCGCAGCTTGCCGACATTCTCGAAGGGGAATTTCGCCCGGGATATTTTCGCGGGGTCGCAACGATTGTCGCCAAGCTCTTCAACATCGTGCAGCCCGCCCATGCCATCTTCGGGATGAAAGACTATCAGCAGCTAAGAGTGATTGAACGCATGGTGGCGCAGTTGAACATGCCTATTGCGATACAGCCCAATCCCACCGTACGAGCAGGCGATGGGTTGGCGTTATCGTCGCGCAACAATTATCTCTCCGCAGCCGAGCGGAGCGAAGCCCCCAACCTGCATCGTGTGATGCGCGGTATCAGCGTACGCCTTCAATCTGGTGAGAGGGCGATTGCCAAGCGCGAAGCAGAGGCCGCCCTGGAGTTGACCGGACGCGGCTGGCAGGTCGACTACATCACAGTGCGGCGGCAGAGCGACCTTGGCGCGCAACATGGCGCCCGTGAGCCGTTGGTGGTGCTCGGTGCAGCACGCATCGGCAAGACACGTCTGATTGACAGCCTGGAAGTCGGTTGAGCATCGAGAGTAGAAAAAACAGGGCGGCCGAAGCCGCCCCGAAAACGCTCCCCTCCCTGTGAGCTCTTCTAGCAGGCGCGGTGACGATCCAGGAACGCTACAGTCCGATTCCTGTTGGTTCTCTCGTCCCGCTCCACGGCGACGTAAATCGCCTCGCCTTCGTTAAGCAATCGTCCACGATTGATGATTGCCATAATTCCTTCCCCGACCGCTGAACCGTTCATGTAGAGTCGGCGAAGAAGCTCCCCGACTTTCTGGGGAAATTCTTCGAGCTTGCCTTTGGAGCTGTACACATGCAGTTCACGCAAGTTCTGCGGCTTGATGCCGAATGCCGAGACAAAAGCGAATCTGCCGTCGCGCGGGACATTTTTCGCATCGTTGCTATTGCTATTTGCAGTCAGTTCCACGGATGGCAGTTCTCGTCGGGGTGTAGATAGATGTATCGGCCGCACCGTTCATTTTCT
Source organism: Betaproteobacteria bacterium (assembly GCA_009693235.1). Lineage (GTDB taxonomy): Bacteria > Pseudomonadota > Gammaproteobacteria > Burkholderiales > SG8-39 > SHXR01. The sequence goes on from SHXR01000079.1 coordinate 12,986, forward strand.
TGACCTGGATCCGCCCGAACCATGAATGAAGGCGCATTTGCCCAAGCAGCGACCACGACGCAATGGCCGGCCCACCACGACATGAGGGCGCTCGCCGCGCGGGAGTGCGACTTTTCGCCGCTATTTGCGGCCATCGATGACAGATAGCCGCTAACCGGCTGATCCGACTCTGTTCAGCCTGTGGATGGACGCATCAAACTACGCGTGTCCACGTAGCGAAACAGATCGGCTGCGCGCGTCAGCAATAAAAAACCGGGACGAGCCCGGTTTTTTATTCAGCGTGCTCTCGCGCAGCTACTTCTTACGTGTGGCCGCCTTCTTCACGGGCGCCTTCTTCTTTGCAACCACCGGTTTGCTGCGGGCGCGGCCGCCCTTGGCAAGGGCTTCCAGGTAGGCATCACGCATCACATCGCGCATGGCGCGCGCCTTCCTCAGCGCGGCGCGCATCCGAGCCTGCGTAATAGTATTTTCCGTTCCAACATAGATACTGCGCGGCACACCACCTTGCATTGGCGGATTCACACGCAAATACACTTCGGCGATTTGGCGATCCTTGCGGCGGCGATGCGCCAACTGCACGCCTGCAATGCCGGTGCGGTGTTTCTTGTCTTTATGCTCCGTGTCGCGCAATCGAGAGCGGGGTCCGGTATAGATCGATTGCAAATAGCGCTCGGAGCGTGCCAGCGAACCGCCCGCATTCCGCTTACCTTCAGCGGCATCACTGAAGAATTTGGTACCGTCCCAACGAACTTGCCAGCCATGCGTGCCAGCCTTGCCCGGCTCGTCAATATCAATTCTTTGAATGTGCCGTGGCACTTGAAACAACCCAAATCCCCGTACCCGTACTTTGCGCCTGGGCAGGAGCTTGATGGAAGTCATTGCGTAATCCTTCACTAAACAACCACCAGCTAAAGCTGGTGGGTTTGGGTTACGGACTGAAAGTCCGGATACGCGTCGGCTGAACGACGCGTCTTAGTCGGGCTCCATCTTGAAATCGTCATTCGGCTTCGGTTCAAAGTGGTGTTCCAAATACTGCTT
>SHXR01000023.1 GCA_009693235.1 Betaproteobacteria bacterium
CCCAAAGACACACGCCATCGCCTCAATCGCGCTCGACCAATCGGCACTCAGCCACCGCACAATCGGTCCCGGTTACACTGCCGGTCCAATCAACCATCGACTTCCCGCTCGACTCGTTCAGGATCAAACCTGAATTGGAAACGGCTCCTTATCCCACGTCCTATGACCGACGCATTGCACCGTATCACCCAGTTGCGCAACCAGACCGCTCCCGGCCTGCTTGCCTTGCATGCGCGCGCGAAACCCGCGTCCGTCGCATTCCGCTCGAAGCATCTTGGCCTCTACCGTGAGCGCACCTGGCGTGACTACAGTGTGCTGGCCGGTCGCGCCGCGCAGACCCTCGCCAAGCTTGGACTGTCGCGTGGTGAGCGGATCGCGATCATGGGTGATGCGTGTGAGGAATGGATCGTCATCGATCAGGCCGCACAGGCGCTTGGCGCGATTGTCTATGGCATCTATCCGACTGCCTCGATCGCCGAGTTAGAGTTCCAGATGGTCAATGGCGGGGCGACCATCTTTGTCGCCGAAAATCAGCAGTATGTCGACAAGATCTTGCCGATCGTGGCGCGCCTACCCTGCCTGCGCCACATCGTGGTGATCGACACCACTGCCATGTTCAGCTACGCACATCCGATGATCGCGTCCTACTCCGCACTGACCGCCGCCGCCAATCTAACCGATGATCGAGCACTCGCATTGTTTGCGCATCACGCGGCACAAATCAGTCCGGCCGATCCGGCCTTCATCGTCTACACCTCAGGGACCACTGGGCATCCCAAGGGCGCATTGATCACCCACGGCCGTCACTTGGCCGCCTGCGCCACGATCGTCGAACACTATCCGACGCTTGCCCAGCAAGCGCACCGCACGGTCGTCTACCTGCCGCTCTGTCACATTCTCGGCCGGGACGTTGCAGTGACGATGCCGCTCATCTCAGGCGTCGTGCCCCATTTCGGCGAGAGCGTCGATGCGCTGGGCGAAACCTTCTTCGATGTGGCGCCAACGCTGCTCTTTACCGTCCCGCGCTATTTGCAGAAATTCGCCTCGCAAGTATTGGTGAGCGTTGGCTCCAGTTCCAAAGCCAAGCGCGCGGTCTACGAATGGGCGATGGACATCGGCCGGCGCCATGCGCGGGACCGCTGGGAACGCGGATGCACCTCGACGATTGCCTATGAAGTGGCACGCGCCATGGCCTTCAAGCCGCTGCTCAATAAGCTGGGCCTCGACCAGCTTGAACTGGTGATTGCAGGCGGCGCGGCGATGCCCACCGAGACCACCGCACTGTGGCAAATCTGGGGCGTCAACGTCGTCGAAATCTATGGCCAGACGGAAGAGGCCGGTGCGATTATTGCCGGCCAGACGAGCCCGTTTCCACGCCCCGGCAACGTCGGAACGCCTGCGACGGGGGTCGACATCAAGTTGGACGATGACGGCCAGATTCTCGTTCGCACGCTAGATCACTTCGAAGGCTACTGGGAAAACGACACCGCAACCGGTGAAGTGCTGGGGGACGACGGTTGGATTCGCACCGGCGATATCGGCGAATGGATGCCTGCCACGGCGACCAATACAGGCGAACGTGGCGCAAGCCTTCGCCTGGTGGATCGTGCCCGCGATTTCATCGTCACCACCGGCGGCAAAACCCTCTCACCGTCATTCATCGAGAACCTTCTTCGCTCAAGCCCCTATATCGGCGAAGCGATCGTGTTTGGTCATAACCGCAAGTACTTGACCGCGCTCATCGAGATCGATTTCGATACCGTTGCCGATTGGGCACGCACGCACGGCATCCTCTACACCGGCTTTGCCAACCTCATCGAAAGCGCGCGCGTCGTGCAATTAATGCAAAGCGAAATCGACAAGGCCAATGCCGAGTTGGCGCGGGTGGAAACGATCAAGGCGTTCAGAATCCTGCCGAAAACACTCGACCCGGAAGAAGAAGGCGAACCGGTCACGCCCACCAGAAAAGTAAAGCGGACACTCATGTATCAGCGATTCGAAGCGCTGATCGAGTCGATGTATGATGACCGCGAAGAACGCCTCGTTGCAGCGGGGGCGGGCGATGTGTTGCGCTGAGTCCAAAACAATTTTTCGACGTAATTTCGAGGAGGGTTGCCGATGTCGAAGCACACGTGGATGCGGGTGGGTGGTGTCGCGCTGGCGGCCATCGCATCGATCGCTCATGCGCAAGACGCCTATGTGGTGGGAGTGAGTGCTGCCATGACCGGACCATCGGCCAGCACCTATGCACCGGTAGTCGACGCGTTAAAGGCCTATCTCGACAACGTGAATAGCAAAGGTGGCATCAACGGCAAACAGGTGCGCCTCGTCATTCAGGACAACCAAGGCGAGCCATCGAAGGCGGCCGCCGATGCGAAGAAACTCGTCGCGCAGGACAAGGTGCTGATGCTCATCAACACCAGTCTGTCGTCCACCTATGCGCCGATGGTGAGCGAGTCGAAGCGCGCCAATGTGCCGCTCTACTATGCAGGCGCAGTGTGTCCGGCTGAAACGATGCCGCCCGCCGATCCGCTGCAATTCTGTTCGACCGCGTTCAGCGCGAGCCTGGATTCACAGGCATCGGTCAATTTCATCAAGGATTCTGCCAAGGAGCCGGTGCGCATCGGCTTTGCATCGATGGCGATTCCGGTCGCGCGTGCCGGGATCGAGCAGGCCGAAGTCGTTGCGAAATCGTTGGGCATGACCGTCGTCGAAAAGCAAATCACCCCACCGCCAACCCCTGACTACACGCCGTTCGCAACCAAGCTGAAGGAAGCCAACCCGAATTGGGTATTTTCTTGGTCGCCGTGGGTTTCCCAGGTGCGCACTTTCGAGGCATTGCGGCGGCTCGGTTGGGACGGTCGCTACGTCACCTGGGCACATATCAATGCGGAAGACGAACTGGCGCGCCTGAAAGACAGCGAGTTCTACGTAATCGGCACCAACGCGCTCCTGGTGGATAACGTACCGATGCATGCGGAGATTCGCGCCGTCACGCATCGCGCGAACTTGAAGTATCCGGCCTCGTATCTCACCGAGGGATTCATTACCGGCATGGTGGTGGAAGAAGCACTCCGTAAAACAGCCTGGCCACCGACCCCCGCCAAGGTGTTGGCCGCCATGAACAATCTCAAGGTGGATCTCAAGGGACTGCGCGGCGGCTCCCTCGAATGGACCAAGGACAATCACTTCCGTACCCGCCAGCATTACCGGGTTTGGAAGTGGGACACCGCCAAAAATGATGTGGTGCGGGTGCGGGACTGGGTCGCCGTCGATGTGAAACAGTAAGGGAATCCCCGCACAAGGGGGCTCGCTTCCTGTAACTACCTGACTCCCTAACTTCCTGAATCTTAGAGCACGCTGATTACGCGGGATAGCTTAATCAGCGTTTCCTAACCGTTATCGTGGCACATTTTTTTCTCTTCGGCGGTGGCAGACGTTGCAGCTTACGATCAATATCGTCGTTCTCGCCGCGATTTACGCGCTGATCTGTTGCGGCTATGTACTGATCTATCGCGTATCGCGCGTCATGTCGCTCGCCCATGGCGAGCTGATGATGCTGGGCGCTTACGGACTGTTCGCGACCGCAGGAACGTTCTCAGGTCATCCGCTCATCGCCATCGCGGTGGCAGCGGTGCTGGCAACGATGGTAGGCGTGCTGGTGTACGTCGCACTGATGCGCAGCATGACGGGCGAAGCGGTCCTCGCTGCGGTCCTCGCCACCATTGCACTGGGAATTTTCCTACGTGGCGCCATGGTGCTGGTGTGGTCAGCGCAGGAACAGCATCCGATCCGATTGCTGGGTTGGACCAATAGCGCGGTATCGATCGGTGAGACGGCCAGGATCTCTGCAGCCGCCCTCGTGTTGGTGGTCGTCACCGCATTGGCGTATCTGAGTCTCTATTTTTTCCTCAAGTACACGGTGTGGGGCATTCGCATGCGCGCGGCCGGTCAGAATCCGCTGCTCGCCGCCCAACGCGGGATCGGACTGCACGGCATCTATGCGCTCGCATGGGCGTTGGCCACATTCACTGGTGGCATCGCCGGTATGCTGATCGCAAGCGATACCGCCCTCGACCAGACCATGATCATCATCGGTTTGAAAGCCTTCCCCGCCGCACTGGTCGGTGGATTGGATAGCCTGCTTGGCGCCCTCATCGGATCATTGATCGTCGCAGCCGCTGAAGTGCTGATGATCCATTACATCGATCCGTTACTGGCCGATGTGGTGCCATTCTTCGTTTTGTTAGTGTTTCTCATCGTGCGTCCGTGGGGTCTTTATGGCTCCAAGGAAGAACTGGATCGCGTCTGACGATGCCCAGCGCGTCCGGCTATTTTCGCACCCACTACGGTGAAGACACGCGCCTCCTCGATACACGCACCAAGCGAGTGTGCTACGCTCTGCTGGTTGTCATCCTCGTGGCTTTGCCATTCGTTGCATCGGCTTTTCTGCTTGATCTCGCCAATCAGGTCTATCTCGCGATCATCGGCGCGGTCGCCCTGATGCTGCTCACCGGCTATGCGGGCCAGATCTCGCTAGGCCATGCAGGGTTGATGGCAGCCGGCGCATTCACCGCCGGCATCTTGTTCAAGGAGGTGAACGCGCCCTTTTGGATTACGTTGCCCGCATCGGGTCTGGTCGGCGCGACGATCGGCGTGATCTTCGGCCTGCCAAGCCTGCGCTTGCGCGGTCTCTATCTCGCCGTAAGCACGCTGGCGCTCCACTTCATCGTGATCTACGCGGGCGGCGAGTACGAGACCAAGCGCGGCTTTTCGACCGGCGTCATCATCGCTCCGCCGCGCATCGGCAGCTGGACGTTGGAAGATCCGATCGCCTGGTATTTCGTGCTGGGTCTGTTTGCCGCGGCGGCGCTGCTGTTCGGTCTCAATCTCCTGCGCAGCCGCACCGGCCGCGCATGGCGCGCGATCCGTGGTCGCGAAACGGTCGCCGAAGCCCTTGGCATCCCGGTCGCGCGTTACAAGCTGGCGGCGTTCGTGGTGAGTTCGATGATGACCTCGGTCGCCGGCTGCCTTTTCGCCTACTACCGGGGCTTCGTTTCTGCCGAGGCGTTTTCGCTGTTTCTGACCATTCAATACGTCGCGATGGTCATCATCGGCGGCATAGGTTCGATGCTGGGTGCGGTGCTGGGGGCCGTGTTCGTGGTGCTCTTCCCCTACGCGATCGAAGCATTGACGCAGGTGCTGCCGACCCCCGCTGCGTGGGCGAATGCCGTGTTCGCGATCAACTACGCGGCGTTTGGTCTGGTGATGATTCTGTTCCTGCTGTTCGAGCCGCAGGGTCTGGTGGGCATCTGGCGGCGCATTCAGAACTATTTTCTGCTGTGGCCGTTCAAGCAGGCGCCGTTGTCGAAGGGACGTTGACATGGCGGACGCGCTGCTGGTCGTTGAGCAACTCGAAGTCGTCTACCAGCGCGTCATTACCGCTGTGCAAGGCGTGTCGCTTCGGGTCGAGAAAGGCCAGATCGTTGCGCTCCTTGGCACCAACGGCGCCGGCAAGACGACCACGCTTAGGGCGATCTCCGGATTCATCGGCATGGACGATGCGCGCGTCACCGAAGGCACCGTCACCTACAAAGGCGAGCGGATCGAGAATCTGCCGCCGCACGGGGTCACATCGCTTGGCATCGTGTTAGTGCCTGAGCGCCAAAAGGTCTTCGAGAACCTGACCGTTGCCGAGAATCTTGACGCCAATGTCGCGCGCGTTGTGAAAGGATTTGATCGCAAGCGGCTGGCCGCGTCGGTCTACGAGTATTTCCCGGCGCTGGCACGCTTACGCAGCCGCGAAGCCGGGTACTTGAGCGGCGGCGAACGCCAGATGCTCGGCATCGGCGCAGCGCTCATGTGTGCGCCTGAGATGCTGCTGGTCGATGAGTTATCGCTTGGCCTGTCGCCCATCATGGTGTCTGAATTGATGCAACGGCTGCTCGCGATTCGCCGCGAACTGGGCACCACGATCCTGCTGGTAGAGCAAAACGCCCAGGTCGCACTCGACATCGCCGATTACGGATACGTCATCGAAAACGGCCGCATCGTGTTGGACGGCACGCCTGAGCGCTTGTCAAGCCATCAAGACATCAAGGAATTCTATTTGGGTGGCGGCAGCACGCGGCGCAGTTATCGCGATGTAAAGCAATATCGGCGCAGCAGGCGGTGGTATGGGTAATGCGGCGCCTGCCACCTTGAGCCTGCGCAACGTGTCGCTCTCGTTCGGCGGACTGCGCGTGTTGAACGATGTCTCGTTCGATGCGGATCCTGGCAAGTTGCTGGCCCTGATCGGCCCCAACGGCGCGGGCAAAACGAGCGTCCTCAATTGTATTTGCGGCATCTACAAGCCCAATGTCGGAATCATCCGTTTCAACGAGCGTGACATCGCACGCGGCAAGCCCCATGAGATCGCGGCAGCCGGCGTCGCGCGCACCTTCCAGCATGGCGAGTTGTTCCCGCACATGTCGGTCCTCGATAACCTGATGGTCGGCCGTCACGCCAAGATGACCTCCGGCGTCGCAGCGGGCGCCTTGTTCACTCGCCGCGTGCGGGATGAAGAAGCGACGCATCGTCGGGCGATTGAAGAAATTCTCGAATTCGTCGAGTTGGAACGGATTCGCCATCAGCCGGTTGGCGACTTACCGTTCGGCGTGCAAAAAATCGTTGGCTTTGCCCGCGCACTCGCACTCGACCCAAAGATTCTACTGCTGGATGAACCGTCTGCCGGCCTCAATCGGGAGGAACGCGAAGACCTCGCGCGACATATCCTTCGCATTCGTCACGAGCTTGGCATCACGATGATCTGGGTCGAACATGATATGCAGATGGTCGCCGATCTGGCCGATCGTCTGTATGTGCTGAGTTATGGCGAGTTCCTGGCCGAAGGATCGCCGCAACAGGTGTTGGGCGATCCCAAGGTCATCGCGGCCTATCTTGGCCGAGCGCATGGATAACCTGAAGTGCCAAAGGGTATGATTTCAACCTACGTAAGCAATCCAGGAGATCCCCATGTCTGCCGTCCTGAAGTCCAACGAACAAGCCGAACGTAAGGCCTATTACGACAAGATCGGTAAGGCCGATGTCGCGCCGCTATGGGAAGTCCTGCATGGGCTTGTCATCAAGGAGCCCAAATCGCCCTGCCAGCCGGCGATCTGGAAATGGCAGCAGATGCGTCCCTGGATCATGGAATCCGGGCAACTGATCACCGCCGAAGAAGCGGAGCGGCGCGTGCTGATCCTGGAAAATCCGGGCGTGCGCGGCAAATCGCGCATCACCAACAGCCTCTATGCCGGTCTGCAACTGATTCTTCCTGGCGAAATTGCCCGCGCGCATCGGCATACACAATCGGCGCTGCGCTTTGTCATCGAAGGCAAGGGCGCCTACACCACGGTTGACGGCGAACGGGTGAACATGACGCCGGGCGATTTCATCATCACGCCGTCCTGGTGTTGGCACGATCACGGCAATCCGGGCAACGAGCCGGTGATCTGGCTGGACGGCCTCGATGTGCAAATCGTGGAATTGCTCGATGCGCAATTCATGGAACGCCCCGATGAGAAATCGCAGAAGACCCGTGGCACCGCAGGCTCAGCGCTCGCGCGCTTCGGTCAGACGATGTTGCCGCTCAACTATAAAGCCTCCACGAGCACGTCGCCGCTGTTTTGGTATCCCTACGACCGCTCACGCGGCGCGCTGGAGGAGTTGAAGGGGGCTGAAGATCCGCACCCATCGCACGGCTGGAAGTTGCAGTATGTGAACCCTGCAAACGGCAAGTCCGCGATGCCCACCATCGGCACGTATCTGCAAATGCTGCCGAAGAATTTTCGCGGCAAGAACTATCGGGCGACCGATGCCACCGCCTTTACCGTCATGGAAGGAACGGGCAAGGTCATCATCGGCGATCGCACGTTCGAGTACGAACCGAAGGACGTGTTCATTGCGCCGTCATGGATCAACTATCGATTCGAGACGACAGCGGAATCGGTGATCTTCTCGTTCTCCGATCGCCCGGTGCAGCAAGCGCTCGATCTATGGCGCGAGCAGGACGCGGCGTAGCGGCGCATGCCAAGGCGGCAGCGCGCTACTCCGCCTTGATGTTCGCCGCGCGAATCACCTGCCCAACCTTCTCTGACATCGCCCGCACATAGGCGACGAATTCTTCCGGCGAATTGCCGCCTGGGTCGAGCATCATTTCATCCAGACGTTTCTTGAAGTCTGCCGTATTAATCGCGCCGGCCAGCTCACGATTGAGCTGCCGCACGATTTCCGCTGGCGTCCCGGCGGGCACGAATGCGCCCAACCAGCCGGTCACCTCAAAACCGGGAAGGACTTCCGCCATTGCCGGAACGTCTGGCAAGCGCGGATTTCGGCCGCTACTCACCACCGCAAGCGGTCTCAGCTTGCCGGTGTTCTTCGCGACCAACAGCGGTGATTCGAAAATCATATCGACCTAACCCGACATCACATCGGGCAGTGGCGAATTCTTATAGGGCACATGCAGGAGATCGATGCCGGCCGCCTGCTTGAACATTTCACCGATGATGTGCGAAACATGCCCGGAGCCATACGATGCGAAAGTGAATCTGCCCGGTTGCTTACGCGCAGATTCGATCAATTCCTGCACTGATCTTGCCTCCACTTTTGGGCTCACGACCAAAAGGGGCGCGCCGGTGTAGAGAAGCGTGACCGACGTGAAATCCTTGCGCGGATCGAAGGGCAGTTTGTAGAGGTGTTGGTTGGCTGTAAAGATCCCGCTCGCACCGATCAGCACGGTGTAGCCATCGGCGGGCGCTTTGGCAACGAGGTCGGCCCCGATGTTGCCGCCCGCACCGGGCCGGTTATCGACAACCACCGTTTGCTTCATCGACTGCGTCAGCTTTTCAGCCAGCATGCGCGCCATGATGTCACCCGCGTTGCCGGGGAAAATAGCACGACAAAGCGGATCGGTTTGACCGGATAGGGTTCGGCTGCTCCGGCCAAGGCATGAAGCCCCAGAATCAATGCGGTAATGATCCGGCCGAACATCAGCGAGTCCTGGTCTTCAGCCAATCATCGGCGCCGATCCATTCGTCATGGCGTTGGCACGATGGCAGCGCCAGCTCGACGAAAAGCGGTGCGATGTCGTCTGGTGTCTTCAAAGTCATCGGATCCTCATCGGGTGCGGCGCGGGCGCGCATCTCGGTACGCGTCGCACCGGGGCTCACCGTGTTGATCTTGATGGGTGTCCCTTTACCCTCGATGCCGTAAATTCGCGCCACGGCTTCAAGTGCTGCTTTCGACGCGGCGTACGAACCGGTCCCGACCTTTGCGTTCGTCGCGACCGCTGCACTCAGGAAAATAACCCGACCTGCATCGGATTTGCGCAGCAGGGGATCAAGCCCTTGCAATAGTTGCAGGTTCGCATGGACATTGATCTGGAATGTCTGTCGCCAGACATCGAGCGGATATTTGATCACTGGCTGCCGTGCGCCAAGCGACGCGCCGTTGGCCACGAAGACGTCAAGGCGTGCAAAGCTTCGCACGATTTACTCGATCGCGACCTGAATGGAATCGGGCCGTTCGAGATCGAGCGCAAGCGCGCTTGCTTTGCCGCCGTTACTCTTGATATCCGCTACAACGCGGTCAAGCGCCGCCATATTGCGTCCAGCGAGGATGCATTGCGCACCCTCGTGCGCGTATTCCTTAGCGATGGCCAATCCAATCCCGCGATTGGCGCCGGTGACGAGCGCGATCCGCCCTTCGAGTTGTCTCACCATGCTTATGCTTCCGGGAACGGCAACGTTTCACCTTCCGGCAGCGGCGCGCGGAAGACATCCAACTGCATCGCGATCATCGTGTAGTAGCCCAAGATACCCACGAGTTCCACCGTGCCACGATTGCCAAGCAGCTTCTGCACCTTCTTGTACGTTGGGTCACTCACACGGCGTTTGGCATGGAGTTCTTCGACAAAGTCATAGATCGCGCGCTCATCGGGCTTGGCGCCTTCGGGTCGGCGGCCACGAAAGATCGATTTGATGGTTGCGGCCTTCACGCCGGCGCGTTCGGCAATCGGCGCATGCGCATACCACTCGAACTGCGCGCGCCATTTCTTCGCGATGCAAAGAATTGCCAGCTCCGAGAGTCGCGGTGGCACGGTGGTTCGAAGGCGGACGTAGCCACCTAACTCCTGCGCCCGCATACCGTATTCGGGCGACTCCATGAAGATCGCGAACGGCCCCTGCATGCGGAACTCGCCGCGCGGACCGGAGGCGATGGCATCGCGCAAGGCTTTCTGCCCGGCATCGAGGGCATTGACATCGGGCGGTGTAAGGCGGGGAGCAGGGTTCTTGACGGTTTTCTTTACGGCCACGGGAGGTCTCCAGTCTTGGCGTTTGCGCGGGAATATTGAGGACAATGAAGCGTGCGGGATTATGCGCCAACTGGGCGTGACGGGCCACGACGTCAATGCCACTTGCGATCAGCGCGCGCCAACACGTCCCTACTTCATGAGGTAGATTAAGGCCAGACCACCAACGAGGATGGACCACAATGAATCTGCCGGGGCATGGGCGATACGAGTTTTCACCGATCGAGAAACGGAAAGACTATTCCTGGCCGGGCGGCAAGCGCCTGGCGTTCTATGTCGCGGTGAACATCGAGCACTTTGCATTCAATACCGGCATTGGCATGGACCCGGTGCATCGCGGCGGGCCGCAACATACGCGCAATTTTGCGTGGCGCGACTATGGCAATCGCGTCGGCATCTGGCGGTTGTTTCGCATGCTCGATCAATTGAAGCTGCCTTCCTCGATTCTCTTGAACAGCGCGGTCGCCGAGTTGTATCCGGATATCGTTGCGCATATCAAAGCGCGCGGCGACGAGGTCGTCGGTCATGGCCGCACCAATGCCGAAGTGCTGCGCGGCATGTGGGAAGCCGACGAAAAACGGGTGATCGCGGAAGTCACCGAAAAGATCGCCCAGTTTGTCGGCAAACGGCCGACCGGTTGGATGGGGCCTGGCGCGTTGGAATCGGGTGTGACCCCTGACCTGTTGAAGGAAGCCGGTTACACGCACCTGCTCGACTGGCCGCTCGACGATCAACCGATCTGGATGAAAACCCGTTCGGGTCCCATCCTTTCGGTGCCCTATCCCATCGAAATGAACGATGCGAGCCACCAGGTATGGCGCGATCACACCGGCCACGAATTTGCCGACATGATCGTCGATCAGTTCGACGAGTTGGTCGAGCAATCCGAAGAGCAGCCGCTGGTGTTTGCTTTATCTCTGCATGGATTCATCGTTGGGCAGCCATTTCGCCTCAGGCCGCTCAGACAGGCCCTCAAACACTGCGTCGAACATAAGTTGCGCGATCGCGTCTGGTACACGCGTGCCGGTGATATCGCCAACTATTGCATGAAGCTGCCGGCTGGGACCATCCCGGGCGGATAGCCTGTTACCCCGCGAGGTCACGCCATGATCGCAGCAGCAGAGGATGTGCTCGACTTCTGGTTTGGTACCAAGGATGTCGCGGTATTTGGGAAACCACGGAAGGAGTGGTTCATCAAGGACGCGGCATTCGATGCGGCGATTCGCACCCGCTTTGCGCCGCTGTGGGACCAAGCGCGAACGGGCCTGCTTACCGGTTGGGATGCAAGCCCGCATGAACTGCTAGCGTTCATCATCATGTGCGACCAGTTTCCGCGCAATATGTATCGCGGCGAGCCGCGATCGTTCGCTACCGATGCCCTGGCGCTAGACGCCGCGCGGCGCGTGGTCGGGCGCAGCTGGGATAAACAATTGGCATCGGTCGAAAAAGCCTTTGCCTATCTACCGTTCGAGCACGCCGAGAATCTCGCGGACCAGGATCGGTCAGTCGCGTTGTTCGGCAGCGACCCCACCGATGCGGTGCTGAAGGGTTATGCGGACTACGCCATCCGGCATCGCGAATTCATCGCTCGCTTTGGGCGCTTCCCGCATCGCAATGCGATCCTTGGCCGCATTTCAACGCCCGCGGAAATTGAGTTCCTACAGCAGCCGGGATCGACGTTCTAAGAACCGGCGCTAGATTGTTGATCGTGCAATGGCCGCATTGCCTCTTCAACATACAGCATCATGATCGAACGGTGGACGCGCCGTGCGGGTGCCTCGCACGAGGAAACAGGCCAGCGACAAATTCGACGAACGCCCGCGTCTTCGCTGACAGATGACGGTTGTGAGGGTAGACCACGGAGATCGGCAGCCGGTCTTTGCGGACCCAGTCGGTGAGAATTGGCACGAGTTGATTGGCTGACAGCGGATGGCCCAAAAAGCATTCAACGAGATAGCCGATGCCGGTTCCCGCCACCATCGTCGGAATGAGCGCCTCGGTACTTGACACGGAAATGCGTGAGTTGGGCTGCCATTCCTGCCGCTTGCCATCGCGCTCGAAGATCCACGGCACGACTTTCCCCACTGACATGAAATACATCCCAAGGCACTGGTGGCGGTCAAGATCATCTGGGGTCTTTGGCACACCGAAGCGTTCGAGGTAACTCGGCGCCGCGCAAATGACGTAGGGCGATTCGAAGACGCGTCGGGCCACAAAGGAAGCGTCTTGCAATGACCCAGCCCGGACCGCGACATCGACATTCTGCGCGATCAGATCAACAACCTGGTCGTTCAAAGTGAGGACGACCTCGACCTCCGGATACTGCTCGGTAAAGCGGGGCAATGCGGGCACGATGTATTGCACGCCGATCGCCGTAAGAGCATCAACATGCAAACGACCACGGGGCGTCGTGCGCCCGTGCGACAACGCGCCGATGGTTTCGTCGATGTCTTGTAACACCCGGCGGCAATGCTCCAGATAGGCAGCACCATCATCGGTGAGGCTCAAGCGACGGGTCGTTCGCTGTAACAAACGGACGGCAAGCCGCGTCTCAAGGTCACCAATGTGTGCGGTGACGGCTGATTTCGACATCGACAGCTGGTCCGCGGCCCGCACGAAGCTGCCCCCGTCAACAACGGCAACGAATGCCCGCATCCCTTGAATGAGATCCATATCGCTATTATCCCATAATTAAGGACAATTAATCCACTAAATCCCTATTTATCCCTTAATTAAAAACAACCACAATACCTCCCATCGACGAAGCAAGCGCAACCGCCCGTCGATTGAAGCCTCAAGACCAACCGCAACAAATTGGGAAACACACATGAAACTAATCGCTACCGCCATCGCACTATCGCTCGGATTCGCCTCGATTGCCGCCTTTGCTCAATCCGCTGACGAGGAACTGCAACCCCGCTTCAAGCGCCGCAAATCGTCACAAAGCAACAAGAGGCGGTGAAGCCTGTTGAAGCCAAACAAACCAAGTTGCCTTACAGCTACCTGGACGAAACAAGCCCGAACTAATGTGAAGCCGGCATTACGGCAACCCCAGGGATCGGCGCGAGTCTGGCGAAAGCCTTGGGTTGCGCCGATTCCGTCAGATTTCTAGGATTCCCAGTGATGAACACACGTAACCCTACCCGCACTTGGCTCACGGCGGCCGCCGTCGCTGCGATCGTCATCGCAAGCCTCTCGCTGATCATCGACACAGCTGACCGACTGATTGCGGTCGGTGACCATCCCCACGCGATCGCGCTCACTGTCAACAGATGACCACCATGAACCCCACCCGAGCATTGCTTCTTGCCGTTCCGCTCGCTGCAGGCGGCAACGACGGCGCGAATGAAGGCGCGTTGCCGCCCGACGATTCTGCGCGGGCACCCATCCCCGAGCTCGTCCTGCGCAAGATTGAGCTTGCATGCACCACGCCGCAAGCGCCGCAGCCACGATTGCAAGTCGGCTGTGCGGTCTTTTGATTGTGACGTCCGGCCGGGCAACGCGCTGGCGCGAAAGGGTTGGTAACATGATGCGATTCATGCCGCGTCGGTGTGAATTGGACCACTACCCCACGTAGATTTCATGATCGTTATCGCAGGGCACCCACAAGGGCTGATCAGCTGTTCGATTGCGGACACCTTGAAGGCGCTCCCCGGCGCGAAGCGATTTGTCGCGGTCCGGCCCGTTGCGGCGTTGCCGCTCCCGCCCGACGTTGAGCGATGTCACGTGGATACTCATATTCCAGGCGACGTCGCGCGTGCTCTCAGTGGCGCGCACTCGCTCGTACTGATTGGCAGCATGGGCAGGGACCATACCGAATTGCATGGCGCGCTGGCACAGATGGCCCGTGCGGCGGGCGTTGAAAAGCTTGTTCTGATCTCGCTGATCGGCGCGTCTGTCTATTCACCGGCCGAAGTCCTGCGGCGCCTCGGCCGCGTTGAGCACGCGGTCCGTGAGAGTGGTGTGCCGTTCGTTATCTTGCGGTGTGCACCATTCATGCAAAGTCTGCGGCTCTTCATGCAGATCGATGGGCTCTCGCTTGCCCTCACCGGTCCCTTCCACACTGCACGCTTCGATTGGATCGATGCACGCGATGCGGGAGAAATCGTCGTTCGTCTCCTTTGTGGTCCGCTCGACAACAGCGTAAAACAACTGTGCGGACCGGCGCCGCTCGATTTTGACGACGTGGCGGCAATCATCTGCAACTGCGCCCCGTGTGACTGTACGTTCAATGATCTTTCTGCGCCCCAGGCGCAAGGTCTGCTTGAAGGCGCAGGATTCACCGCGGCACAGGCGCGCGAGCTCGTGGAGTACTGGGACTACATCGTCTCAGGGGTGGTGAGCACAACGGCCGCCGAAAGTGCAGAGGAACTTCTTGGCCGCCCACTGCGCACGTTGGAAGAATGTGCGCCGACATTCATCCCACGAGGGGACATCTCGCAATCCACGGCAACGTGATGGGATGCCCGCGCAGGCGGGAATTCAGGGAGCGCTCGATCTATCTGGCGTGCTGAATGCTTGCAGCACGCACCGCTTTAAGCATTCGCCACACAGATCGCCGGCAGCAACTCACTGATCGGCCCCGGCATCACCGCATCGGCGATCGCATCGAACTGCGTCGGCTGCGCGTTCATGATCACCACGCGCGCACCGGCGTCCTTGGCCATTGGCACCGCGCCTGCCACCGGATACACCTGCAAGGTCGAGCCGATCGCAAGAAAGCAATCCGCCTCTTGCGACACCTGCATGGCCCGCTGGATGACTTCCGGCACCAACGCCTGCCCAAATGAGATCGTGTCGCTTTTGAGAATCCCACCGCACGAACGACACGGCGGGTCGGCCTCTCCTGCTCGCACACGGGCGAGCGCCTTTTCCATCGGTGCCCGCTCACCGCATTGCCAGCACATCACGCGACGCATCGTGCCGTGGACTTCGATCACCCGTTCGCGCGAGTTGCCGGCGATCTGATGCAACTCGTCAATGTTCTGCGTGATCAGCGCATGCAACTTGCCGCGCCGCTCCAGCTCAACCAGTGCGAGATGTCCACGATTCGGTTTGGCGGTCCATGCCGAATGTTCGAGGCGGGCCTGCCATGAGGCCTTCCGAACCTCGGGTTCGGCGAGATAGTTCTGAATCGTCGATTGCTTTTCGGCTACTGGATTCTTGGTCCACACGCCTTGCGGTCCACGGAAATCCGGAATACCCGAATCAGTTGAGATGCCTGCCCCGGTGAGTACGACGACGCGCTCTGCCTCGTCGATCCAGCGTCTTACAGTGGCAATGCTTGGCGCTGCGGTCACGTCTCCCCTCCCATCAATCAAGGCTCGGCGGTGATGCCCATGTCACGAATGATCTTGCTCCATTTCTCGGCATCACGGCGCAACGTCTGCGTGGCTTCGGCCGACGACGCACGGGTATGGACGATGCCCATTTTATCCATGCGATCCTTGACATCGGCCATGACCATGATGCGATTGGCCTCCGCGTTGAGCCGCGTGACCAGCGCCTCTGGCATGCCCGCCGGACCAAAGAGCCCATACCATACCTCGACGATGTAGCCGGGCACCGCTTCATTCACGGTCGGCGTGTCGGGCACGACCTCAGCGCGCTTGCCTTCGGTCACACCCAGCAGCTTCAGACGCCCGGCACGCACATGCGGCAGCGATTGCGTGAGCGCAGTGAAAAACAACTGCGTCTGCCCGGCAACAGTATCTGCCACCGCGGGCGCCCCGCCCTTGTAGGGAACATGAATCATATCGACGCCCGCCATCCGCGCGAACAGCGCCGCCGACACGTGATTGTTGGAACCCATGCCGGCCGAGGCGTAGGCCACCTTGCCCGGGTTCGCCTTCAGATAGGCGACCAGCTCTTTGACGTTGTTGGCGGGGACGCCTGGGTGCACGACCAGAGAATTTGTTGCCAGCCCCGGAATGGCGATCACAGTGAAATCATCGACACCATGAAAGGGCATCGATTTGAAGAGCGCTTGATTCATGGCGTGCGTGCTCATCGTGCCGACCAGCAACGTGTAGCCATCGGGCTTGGCTTTCGCGACCATGTCGGAGCCGATGTTGCCGCTGGCACCGGGACGGTTATCCACGATGAACGGTTGCCCAAAACTCTGGGTGAATTTTTCGGCGAGGGCCCGCGCGAAAATGTCCGCCGTGCCGCCCGGTGCCCAGGGATTGATGATGCGTACCGGCCGCTCGGGATATTGCTGGGCGAATCCGTTGAAGGGCGCCGCAATGCCAAGCGCAATCGCAATTAAAGCAGCAAGACGTTTCATTTCTATCCCCTGTGACCTTCTCAGACAAACACGGCGGCCTCGACCATGCAGCTGAACTCTAACGCGAAACACAGATCGCTCGCGAGGTCGCTACGCCGAACACGTACACTATTGGGACGACATCCCACTGGAGCATCCAATGAACGAACTGGTATTGACCCACATTGCCGAGGGCGTCGCCACCGTAACGATGAATCGGCCGGAAGCCTTCGATGCGCTCGATGGCGGGCTGATGGACGCGTTCGTCGCCAGCATCGGACGATGCTCGGTGGATTCCAAGATACGCACCATCATCGTGACTGGCGCGGGGAAAGCGTTTTGCGGCGGCGGCGACTTGAAGTGGTCGATGTCAGCACCGGGCGGAGCGTCTGCCGCGTTGCACGACCTGGCGGGACAGTTCCATCTGGCCATCACCGAAATCCGTCGGATGGCCAAACCGGTGATCGCCGCAGTGAATGGCGTGGCAGCAGGCGGCGGATTTTCCCTAGCACTCGCGTGCGATTTCCGCGTCCTCGCGAGCACGGCCGTCCTCAAGCAAGCCTACACATCGGCCGGACTGAGCTTGGACGGTGGCGGCACCTTCGCGTTGCCGCGGCTGGTCGGCCTCGCACGTGCGATGGAGATCATTGCCTTCGATGCGCCCATTTCTGCCAAACAAGCCCTTGCCTGGGGATTGGCAACCAAAGTGGTCGCGCCCGAGCAATTGCTATCCGCGGCGACGACATGGCCTGCACGATTGCACGTGGTTCCTTGCATTCATACGGTGTCGCCAAGCGACTACTCACCGATTCATGGGATACCTCGCTCGAAACCCAATTGGAGCGGGAGCGCCAAGGCTTGGCCACGTGCGCGGCCCATGCCGATGGACACGAAGGATTGCGTGCGTTCATGGAAAAGCGCAGGCCCACGTTCTGATGATTCATTCAATGGACCTTGGCCTGAGCGTTGCCACGGCGGCTGATTCATGGAAAGTCGTGCGACGCGCCGAAGCGCTTGGTTACACGCGGGCATGGTTCTACGACACGCAAATGCTCAACGCGGATGTGCTGGTCGCGATGGGCGCGGCGGCGGTCAAGACCACGAAGATTCGCTTGGCGACGGGTGTGCTCATCCCATCGAACCGCATCGCGCCCGTCGCGGCGAATGCCTTAGCCTCACTGAACGCGCTTGCTCCCGGTCGCATCGATTTTGGCATCTCGACCGGCTTCACCGCGCGCCGATCGCTTGGGCTTGGGCTGGTGAAGCTCGCCGATATGAAGGAGTACATCCGCATCGTGCGAGGGTTGCTGGCCGGCGAAACGCTCGAATGGACCTTCGAGAATGAGCGTCGCAAGATCCGCTTTCTCAATCCGGAGATTGGCGTGATCAAGACGGACGATCCGATTCCACTCCATATTTCAGCGGTGGGGCCCAAGGCCCGTGCGCTAACCGCAGAGCTCGATGCGCATTGGATCTTTACCGCGGGCAATCAGGCGGCTTCCACCGCGGCGATGGAAGCGATGTCTGCCGCGCGGCGGAGCGCCGGCCGCGATCCGGCGCGCTACATTTCGACCGCGCAAGTGGGTGGTTGTGTTCTGGCGGACGGCGAAACATACGAGAGCCCGCGCGTACAGGTACAAGCCGGTCCACATGCAACGATTGCGCTGCATAACATGGTCGAGGCGGAACAGTTCGGTAATTTCGGCCGCGGGCTGCCGCCCATCTTGTCCCACTCCTTGAGCAGTACCGCAAAATATACCTCCAGTACGAACCGGCTGATGCACGCTATCTTTCGAATCACCGCGGACATCTTATGTTCCTGCGACCCGAGGAAAAAACGCTCTGCACACCCGAACTCATCCGCGCCACCACGATGACCGGCACGAAGGCGGAACTACGCGATCGCATTCACGCGCTACGAGACGCCGGCTACAACCATCTCGCGGTCCATATCCGGCACGGACAGCCGCAGATGCTGGAAGACTGGGCGGATGTGTTTGCGATGGTGTGATGAGGTGACATTGCTCATGCCGGCTGCCGGTCGTCCATCAACGTAGGGAAAGCGCAGCGTATTCCACCGATTAATCGACGCGGCGGAATACGCTTTCCTTTTCCCTACCGGTCTGCCGACGTAGGTATGACGGCCGGCGTATTCGATGGAGATTGCCTAACCCACCGCCTGCAACGACTGTCTTGCTATCCGCATCCGCTCCGTGCGCATGTCATCGCCACGCACTTCGCGCAGCGCGTAGCCCACGAAGTTCGCGACCACGTCCTTCCGCCAATAGAGATCAAGGTCGGTGTTATCCGTCGGCTTGGCTTGCGATGCGGCCTTCGCGCCGATTTCTGCGATCACCTCATCGGTGAGGTGCTTCCCGATCAGTAGCTCGCCCGCCTTGGTCACGATCGGGCGCGGTGCGCAGGCGCCCAGCACGATCCGCGCGTCCTCAACCACGCCGTCCGCACCGAGCCGCACTGCTGCCGCCACGCCCAGCACCGGGAAATAAAACGATCCACGACGACGCAACTTCCAATAACTGCTTTGCCAACCGCTCGCTGCGGGCAGCATCACATCGGTAAGAATCTCATCGGACTTGAGAGTGAGATAGTCCATGCCGTCATTGCGATAAAGATCGGCGAGCGCCACCTCGCGCTCCCCGCGCGAAGAAACGAGTCGCACCTTCGCACCCAGCGCGATCAATGCAGACGCGGTATCGGTGGATGAGACGGCCAGACATAGCCGGCTCTTGGTCGCCACCCAGCAGATCTTGCCGTCTTTCTTCATGCAGAAATCGATGGCTTGTCGCCATTCGAAGTTCTGGTTGTAATAGGTACAACGCGTATCGAGACACAGGTTGCCGCCCGGCGTGCCCATATTGCGAAGATGCGGCGTGGCAACTTGCGCGGCGGCTTGCCATAGCGCGCGATAACCAGAGCGCACCGGTTCGGCTGCGACGACATCGCTCAGCGTGAGCGCGCCGCCAAGCGTGAGTCCCGTGCCATTAGCGATACGCTTCAAGCCTTGCACTTTGCGCAGCGACACGAGCGTTTTGGGAACCTGCTGCTTTCGCTTCATGTTCGGAAAGAGGTCGGTGCCACCGGCGACAATCATCACGCTGGGCCCTTCGCCGGCAAGGATCGATGCAGCCTCTGCGATCGTCGCGGGTGATCGGTAACTAAACCACGGCAAACGCATCATGACTGAGCGACCTCACGCTTACGGCCGGGCACGCGCACCGGACCTTCCTTAGCGGCATTGCCATCGCCGCCCTCGCCGGGTGTGGGTACGAAGATCGGTTCGGGATACGGCACATCGGGAAAGTGCTCAGGCCCCACGCGCGGTGTCTGTCCTTTCGCTTTTCGTTCAAGCGCGCGAAGAATCTTGTCTGGCGTGATCGGCACCTCATCGATCCGCACACCGATCGCATCGAAGATCGCATTGGCGAGTGCCGGCATCACGGGAAGGAGTGGGCCCTGCCCAACTTCCTTCGCCCCGAACGGACAATTCTGGTCCGGATCTTCCACCAGCACGGTGTCGATGTCGGGCATATCGAGCGTCGTCGGGCTCTTGTATTCGAGGAGCGAGGGGATCTTATGCACCAGCGCATTCGACATATTCGCAGGCAGACGCCGAAAACTTTGCTCTTCCATTAGCGCCTCACTTAATCCCATATACACGCTGCCTTCGACCTGTCCGCGCACCAGTACCGGATTGATCGCTTGGCCGATGTCATGCGCGATCCAAATCTTGGGAACGGTGATCCAACCCGTGGCCGGATCGACTTCGACTTCGACCACGCACGCGGTGTAGGAGTACGCGGGCGACGGCCCCACCCCGGCCCCTTTATAGCGGCCCGGCGCGCGCAGCGGCACATAGGATCCCACTGACCAGAGCGTGCCGAATTTCTCTTCAGCGAAGCCGATCGCCTCGCGGAACGTAAGGCTCCTCGATGGATCTTCCGAGAAGAATACGCGTCCTTGCAAGAAGACCAACAGATCGGGGCGGACGCCAATTTGCGCGGACGCAGCTTCCGCGATCTGATCGCGGATACGCTCGGCGGCCTGGATCGCCGCATTGCCCATCATCACCGTCACGCGACTTGAATACGACCCAAGATCGACCGGAGTGATCCCAGTGTCGCCGGTCACACAACGCACATCAAAGGGTTCGATACCAAGCACTTCGGCGACGATCGCGACCAATACGTCGTCCGAACCTTGGCCGATCTCGGTCGCGCCGCAAAACACCGTCACCTGCCCGCTGCGATCGACCAGCAGTTGCACGCCCGCATGCGGCATCTTGTTCCAATAGATGGGCAGCCCGGCGCCGCACAGATACGAGTTGCATGCAATGCCCACACCGCGACCGTAAGGGAGCTTCTTGTGTCGGGCCTTCCAGTTGGAGCGTTCAACGACTTGGCGGATGCACTCGGCAAGTCCGATGGTGCCGATCTTCAATCAGTTCGCAGTGAGCGAATCAGGCTGGGCTACCATGTTCAAACGCAATTCCGCTGGATTAATGTCGAGTTTCTCTGCGATCTTGTCGAGCTGCACTTCCTGACCGAAACGCGGTTGCGGCGTGCCATGGCCTCGCTTGGGGCCGCAGGGTGGTTTGTTCGTGAACACCCGGCACGCTTCAAAGCGATAACGCGGCAGATCGTAGGTCACGGTCTGCAATGCCCCGGTATAGAAGGTACTCGCCACGCCATACGACTCATAGCCACCGCCATCGAGCAGGGTCTGCAAATGCATGCCGGTGAGCTTGCCTTCCTTAGTGACGCCGGTGCGCATCTTCATCAGCACCGGATGCCGCCCGCGATGCATATAGAACACTTCTTCGCGGTTGAGGCAGATCTTCACTGGGCGACCCAGCATGAGCGCGGCCTTCGCCACCGCCATCTCGTGATTGGACACATCGCACTTGCCGCCGAACCCGCCGCCGTTCGGGCAGGCGATCACGCGGATTTGCTGCGGTGGCATCTTCAACACGCGGGCAAGACAGCGATGCACATAATGAGACACCTGGGTGCTCGACCAAAACGTGATCTTGCCGTCCGGATCAACCGTCGCAACGGATGCATGCTGCTCGATCGGCAAATGCGTATTGCCTTCGTAGAAGAACAAGTCTTCGAAAACATGATCGGACTTGGCGAGTGCCTCCTCGACATCGCCGAATTAGAAGGCCTGTAGTCGATGGATGTTGCCCTGCTCGCCGTAGTCGTGAATGCGTGGTTCGGGATTCTTGAGCGCCTCTTCGGGTGACGAGATCGTCTTCAACGGCCGGTATTTCACCTCGATGAGTGCGAGCGCCTCGGTGGCCGTCTGCTCATCCCGTCCGATGACCGCCGCGACCGGATCACCGACATAGCGAACATGGTCAGGGGCGAGTGGATATTCGTCCTGCGTTACCGGCAAGATACCGAACGAATACGGGAAGTCCTTACCGGTCAGCACGAGATGCACACCCGGATGCTGTGCAGCGCGCGACGCATCGATCGCTTCAATCATCGCATGCGGATGGGGCGATCGCAGCAACCGGCAATGCAGCATGCGCGGCAGCACGACATCATCGGCAAATCAAGTGAGCCCGGTGACCTTCGCGCGACCATCGACGCGTCGGCGCGGCTTGCCGATGACATCGAACTTTCTCTTCACTGTGGTGCTCATCGGTGTACGCCGTCTTCACGGAGCACGCGCGCCGCCTCTTCCACCACCTCGAAGATCTGTAGATAACCGGTGCAGCGGCACAGGTTCCCGGACAACGCCCCCTTAATTCGCTCGCGGCTTGGCGACGGCTCTTTTTCAAGCAGTGCTTTTGCCGTCAACAAAAAGCCGGGGGTGCAGTAGCCGCATTGCGTGACGCCCAGATCAGCGAACGCAGTCTGCAACGGATGCAGGGTCGCATCGCGCGACCCTCGGATTCAACCGCTAGCACGAGGCACGAAAGCGGCGGCGCGCCATCGACCAGCACCGCGCAAGCACCGCATTCACCCAACTCGCAGCCGTGTTTGGTGCCGGTGAGATCGAGATCCTCGCGCAGCACCTCCAACAAGGTCTTGTAGGGTGCGTAGAAAATGTCGGAAGATTCGCCGTTGACGACGAACGTCCCGCGCATGTTCTGCTGAATCGCGATCCGATCGCGTTGCTGCATCTTGCCTCTCCGAATCCACTTCACAGCCGGCAACTCTACTACGGCGGCGTTGTGGTGCTATTCGGTGGCAATGCGATTCGAACGATGTGAGGCCGTGGATTGTCAAATCTTGGTTGCGTGGCAGGCCCCACCGGAGGCGCATTGCTAGGCGCTAGACGCGGATTTGCTGAAATTTTCCGTCCAACGATGCAGCTTCTCCCGCGCGCCGTTAGTGGCCGGATCCATCGCGGTATCATGATCTAGTTTCTTCGCACAAAGCTCGATCACGTAGCCGTTGGGATCGCGAAAGTAAATCGATTCGAAAAAACCATGATCGGCGATCCCGCGCGTTTCGACGCCTTGCGCCGCTGCCTTCGCCCGCATAGCGTCGAGCACCGCCCGATCGACTTCGAGTACGATATGCAGATCAAAGTCGTGCTGCATCTTGAAATCGAACGGTGACTCCGGTACCTCGAAGAAAGTCAGGTACGAACCGTCATCCAACCGGTAGAAGGTATGCAGGGCGCGCGTCGTTCGACCGGTCTTGGTCTCGGTGAGATCGAGGGTACTGGCGAGCGGCAAACCGAGGAAATCTTCATAAAAGCGCCGCGTTTCCTCCGAGCGCCGGCAGCGGTAGGCACTGTGGTGAAGGCCCTTGATCATGGCGAGACATCCCTACAGATGGTGAGATTGACCGACCATACTGCAACCATTGGATTGCCCTTTAGCGATGCGCCGTAGCCATCAATCGTCGCGAAGACCTCTTGCCAGCTCTTCAGCGATTTCATGCGGCTAAGCCACGCCTGTCACGCGCGTAGCGCAATCTCCAGTCGCTTCGGTCAGCCCGAATCCGGGAAAGGCGCTACAGCCTCTGCCGGATTCGCGCCACCGCCGGTGGCAAGCGATCAAGCGCGATATGCCTTGCCTCGATCTATCTTTTAAATGATCCCTTCGCGCCACGCAATCGGCTGCGGACGATGTCCGCCGTATTTCGCTTCACACGAATTTACGCAGGGCGTCCGTGAGTTGAGTATTCAGTGTGCTGGCCATGAACAGCCTCCGCGCGCTTTCCTAAGATCGGTGCGAGATCGTAGCATGTGCATGGCAATAGCTCGCATTAGATGTTGTAAGCTGAGAGTGCTCGAGTCCCAACACAGGAACAGCGCCGCAAGGCCCAGGCTGTATGTCATCCGTCTGCATGGCGATTTCCCGCGCCAAGCCCGAAAGAGGCACTTTCGCCCCTTCCGGAATGAGCCTAACGGCCCGGCGTGCTTACCTTACATATCCATCGCCTGCGCGATTTCAATCGTGCCGCCCGCCTTCAGGATCGGGCAGCCTTTCGCTTTCTTGTGCGCATCAGCGAGGCTCGACGCCTCGATCAAGCTGTAGCCGCTCGCCGGATTCGCGCCGCCACCGTCAGCGAGTGAGCCGTCGGACTTCACCGTGCTGGATGGGCAGACCGGGTTGCCGCCATCGATAACGGCCGCCCCATCGAACCGAACCAGCTACCCCAGGCGTCCATAACGCTCTTCATTTCTGCTGGCGCCGAAGGGTGCGTTCCACCGTGGTACACGAACAGATACTTCGCCATTGCGATTCTCCTTGTCGGAATTTTAATCGGTACCCCTCGGTACCTGATATGGAGAGTATCTACAGGGAAGCCCGCCTGCAACGGCGAAACCACTGATAATTTAGGCCCCCAGCTGTAGACAGTTAACAATGGCCGGCTCCTCTTTCGACGAAGGCAAGGCGCTGACACGGTCGCTCGCCACGCTCGCCAAGCTAGGCGTCGTTCCGCGCATCGCAGCGACGCTCGATAAGGCAGCAGGCGACGTCGCGCGACGATTGCAGAACGCCATCGTCGCTGAAATCCCTGCCTTCACCGCATAGGGCAATCCCGACGTGTTGTCGGATTTCGCTCGCCACGCCAACCATCACATCACCGAGTTGCTACGACTGCTGGGCGGCGGGGAGCTGCGCGACTTTGCATTCGTGCGGGCGCATGCGCATTGCCGTGCCAGTCAACGCTTTCCGCTTGAGGCGATGCTGCATGCGTATCGCGCAGGTCACAAAGTTTTGTTGCAATGGATTAGCGATGCGGCGATCTCGGCCAAACCCCGTCGTCGCCAGCAGATTTTCGAGGCCGTCGCGGCATTCTCGATCTAATATATGGACGCTGTGAGTATCGTCGTGGCGGCCGAGTATGTTGCGCAGACGCGAGTGTTCGCCGAAGCCGAAGGTAACCAGCGCACCGAGCTGCTGCGAATCTTGGTTCGCGGCTATGACGAATCCGACGGACGCGTCGCACGCCTCCTGAAGCGCGCCGGGTATCTCGAACAACGACAGAGCTTTTGTGTCGCGCTCGTGCAATCGACCGACCCGCTCTAAATGGAAAACCCAGCGCGCACAACGCATCGTCGAGGCAATCACCCAGGCGGTCGGGGCGATGTCGGTACGGACGCTGGTCGGCATCCGCAGCAACGTCGTTACCGTGGTGTTCTCCGACGTGCGCCGCACTTCCGGCTGGACGGCTCCACAAGCGAATCTCGCCGATCGGATTCAACCGCGCCTGCTCGTACTCGGCCCGGCGATACCGATCGGCGTGAGCAGCGACCAGCCCTCCACCGCCTTCATTCCGCGAGGCCTGCATGAAGCAGCGGTGGCCCTTGATTTCGCGAGCGTCACCGAGCGGGTCGTGCAGTTCACCGCACTGCCGATCCGACGGCTCTTGGTTCACCGCGGCGCCGACTATGTGCAGTCGGCGATGCCGGCCTGGTATCCCGGTTTCCGCGATGCTGATGCGAAGTCGCAAGGCGCGTTGGTCAAGACGTTACGCGCGCTCGCCGATGCCGACATGAAAATTCAAGGCGCAGCACGAGCGCTGCATGTGCATCCGAATACCATCTATGCGCGAATCCAGCGCATCAGCGATCTCACCGGGCTGGAAGCCCAGCGTTATCACCATCTCACTGATTTGCTGCTCGCGGCGGATTGCGGGCGGGGTTGATCAACCCTTCACACACACCACCTGCTTCAATGTGTGGACGATCTCCACCAGATCTTTCTGCGCTGCCATGACTGCGTCGATATCCTTGTAGGCCATCAGGATCTCATCGATCACGTCTTTGTCCTTCCTGCATTCGACGCCTGCGGTCGCTCTAATCTGGTCGTCCACGGTGAAGAGCTTCTTCGCCATGGTACGACTCATCACGCGACCGGCACTGTGGCTGCAGCTCTCGAAGTTTTCCGGATTCCAGAGGCCGCGCACGATGTAACTCCGCGCACCCATGCTGCCGGGAATGATCCCAAGCTCGTCACGCTTCGCGCTCACTGCTCCTTTGCGCGTAACAAACACTTCTGCGCCGAAATGCCGCTCCTTCTGCACATAGTTGTGGTGACAATTCACCGCCTTGATGTGCGACTCGAAGTATTTGGGGATTACCTTGCACACGGTCGCGATCAGATTGGCCATCATCACCTCGCGATTACGCGCCGCGAATGTCTGTGCCTAACCGACGGCACGCACGTAGTCGCCAAAGTACTTGGCGCCCTCTTCGAAATACGCCAGATCTCTGTGCGGCAGATTACGCTGATGAACCTCCGCGTCCTTTTTCGCAAGTTCAATAAAGTGCATACCGATCGCATTACCCACGCCACGCGAACCAGAATGCAGCATGAACCACACCACACCATCCTGGTCGAGACACACTTCGATGAAGTGATTGCCGCTACCCAGCGTGCCAAGGTGTTTGCGGTTGTTGGTCTTCTGCAGGCGTGGATGCAACTCGCAGAGCGCCTCGAATTCATCGACAAGCGTTCGCCAAATCTGTTTCACGGTGTCGGGCGGATTCTCCCAACTGCCTTGGTCGCGGCCCTTACGGATTGGCGTGGACCCATGCGGTACGGCGCGTTCGATCGCGGAGCGCAGTCGCCCCAGGTTGTCGGGGAGATCGTTGGCATGCAAGGTTGTCTTGCATGCCATCATCCCGCAGCCGATATCCACGTCCACCGCAGCCGGAATGATCGCCCGCAAGGTCGGAATCATCGACCCGACTGTTGCACCGATGCCCAGATGCACATCAGGCATTGCAGCTATATGTTTGAACACGATCGGCAGGCGCGCTGCATTGGCAAGCTGGGCCCTGGCTTCCGCTTCGACGGGCACGCCGCGCGTCCACATCTTGATCGGGACACTTCCCTCAGCATGCTCGACGTAGTAATTTTCAGGCATTACGTTTTCTCTGACCCGGCCAAGTCAAACAGGGAACCGCGCTATATCTCCGGCACCGCCGCTTTCAAATCCACCGCCATGTACGGGTTGAACATCGCCGCCGTTGCGGAAACAGCCGCACAGGCACCAGCCGCAATGAATTCGCGGATATCCGCGGTCGTTGCGATGCCGCCACATGCCACCACTTGCAGCGGCAGTTTCAATCGATCGATCAGCCGCACGCCTTGCTTCACGCAGGCAAGCGATAAGGGCTTGATCGCGGCGCCTGTCACTCCGGCGAATTCGCGGCCCTTGCCGAAATAGGGCGTGCCGTCCGCATTGATGATGCGTCGGCCGGGGGCGTTGATCAGCACCAAGCCGTCCGCAACACCGGCAACCGCTTTCATCAGCGCAATGAGGCGTTCCTCATCGGGGATCGCACCGATCTTCAACAGTATCGGGCAACCGGTCGCGGCCTTGCGCACGGCGCGCGTTATGCGCTCGCACAAGGGGACGTTCATGTACAACATCCTTTCGGCCTTGCCAACGTTGGGACATGAAAGATCGATATCGATGATCTGCGCGCCAAGGCGCGCTACACGGCCACCTAGATCGGCGAAATCCTGCACGAACGCGTCTTCGCTCACGTCGGGTGCTGCCGTTCCAACCACGGAAGCGATGAACACCTGACCGGCACCCACGGCGGCACGGGCAAGTTGTAAATCTTGTTCCCACACATCAGGCGTGATCGTCGGCAGACCAAAGGAACCGCCAGTGGTGACTTGCGAAGCGCTCTTGGGTGCGCGATCGGTCGCGAGAATCGGCAGGTTCGCATCGGCCATGCTCGCGGCGAGCGATGCCTCATCGAGATACGCCCAATTCGGCGGCGCGCCACAGAAGCGCGGGACACTGCGGACCGTCTTGTACGAGAGGATGTCAAAGCCCAAGCGCGAATACGCCGCCACCCAGCGACTCGTCGGCAGGATGCTGGGTGGAATGCCGAATCGCGATCGCACCGGAAATCCAAAAAACGATTTCATCGGCGTTTCCGGCACCGCGGGCCACGGCCCTTCGAAATGCGGGCCATGCTGCCAATTCCACTCGAAGCTGCGGTCGATGCGGTAAGTGGGGGCGAGCGGGCGCTCCAGCTGCGACGGCGATAGCGAGACGGTCATCGGAACCTCCAGGCGATTCGAGGGCTTACTTCGCAATCAGCGTCGACAGATCGATGACTTTGCGTTCCATGCCGATATCACGGCTGATGTTGACGAAGAACTCCAGGTCCGCCGCAGAGATCGCAAGTGAATAAGGCGGAAACTGCGGTGCGTTGAAGCCCAGATATTTCTTCTCTATTTCGCGCGCTTTGTCCGGATTTTGCGCGATGAATGTCATGCCTTCGGCGAGCGATTCGCGGAAATCGCGCACTGCCTGTGCGTTCGCTGTCACCCAGTCGCCCTTGGCAAGCCACATCGCGGCCAACATGTCCGGGCGCAACTCGGCGAGATAGTCGGCGACCTTGATGCCGGTCTGATCGCCGGTGATTCGCGAGCGGAACGGCTCGATGACCGCGACGGCATCCAGAGTGCCGCCTTTCAGCATGTCGCGCATTTGCGGAAACGAGGCTTCGACGATGTTGACCTCGGACGGTTTCACACCCTTGGTCAGCAGCCACTTGCGAAATGACACATCCATCATGCTCCGAAAACCAGGCACCCCGACCCGTTTGCCCTTGAGATCGGCGGCGCTATTGATGTTGGCGCCGGCGCGCGCAACGACACTGACAACCGGCTGTTTGTCGGTCATGCGTGAAGTGCCCGCAATGGCGACCAGCCCAAGACCGGCGTCGGCCGTGTCGAGCAGCAACGTTGCCGTGCCCATGCCGATTTGCAGGCTGCCCGCGATGATGGCAGGCGGTACATTGGGTGCCAACGCAACACGGGTGAGCGTGACGTCGAGCTTCTTTTTCTCGAAGATCCCCACATCCTTCGCGACGAAAGCAGGCAGAAAATCACTTGTAGGCACATAGCCAACGTTGAGTTTCGTCTGGGCGTGCACGGCCGCACTCGCGATCAGCGCCACGGCAAATGACAGCCACCGTATCGAACGAATCATTGGTTTCATGGGTTTTCCTTTGATGATATTGAGATTATTCAGGCAGCGCGCGCCAACGCAACAAGCGGCGCTCAATGCCAAGAATGAGCTGGTTGGCGATAAAGCCCAGCATTCCGAGCACCACGACGCCCGCATAGAGCTCCGGACTCTTGAACGAACGCTGGGCCAAGAGGATATTCTGTCCGAGTCCGGGCAACGATGCTTGCATCTCGGTGACGACTGCGAGAATCAGCGCGATACCAAGCCCCACACGGACGCCCGCGAGGATATCGGGCATTGCCGAGGGAAGCGCGATCTTCCACAGCCGTTGCCAGCGCGTGAGACACAAGCTTGAGGAAACTTCGGCCAATTGCGGATCGACCGTCGCGAAGCCGTGCACCGCCGCCAGCAGCACCGGCCAGATCGAGCCAAACGCGATGACGGCGGTGGACATCTGCGTGGACAGTCCAAGGAACGACACCGCAACCGGGATCACCGCCGAGGCCGGCAGCGGACGCAAGAATTCGAGCATCGGTTCGAGATACTCCCGCGCGGTACGGGAAAGTCCAATCGCAGCGCCAATCACCACGCCCGCGATCGAGGCCGCGAACCAGCCCCATAACATGCGCATCGTCGTCGCGCCAAGCGGCTGCCACAGTCGGCCATCGGCAACCTGCTTCGCGAGTTCCTCCAGCGTACGCACCGGCGATGGGAAAAAGATCGGCGAAATCGCACCGTACAGCGCGCCAAGTTGCCAGGCGCCCAGCAGCAATGCGACAAAAGCAAGCGCACCCGCGATGGTGGCGAGCCGGCGTGTCATAGCGCGGGCCCGGCGCGATCGACGTCGATCGCTCCGCCCGCCCAGTGCGCCGCCAGAAACAGCGTTAGCCGATTGAGTAGCCAGCCGATCAGCGCGAGCCAGAGCAGTTGTGCATACATGAGTTCCGGTCGCAGCGACTGTTGTGCGCCCATCATGCCATGGCCGAGGCCACGCGGATTCAGCACGATTTCAACGGTGACGGCAACGATCAGCGCAATGCCCAACGCCAGCCGCAAGCCCACCACGATCCGACCCAACGCGGCCGGCACGATGATCTTCAGCACGCGAGCGAAGAACGACATCTCCAATGCCCGCGCTACCTCCAATAGTCGCGGCTCGATGCCACGCACGGCGGCGATGGTGACGATGAGAATGGGCCATACGCACGCGAACGCAATGACCGAAGCCTCCATACGGAGACCAAAGCCGAACAGCATCAATGCCAGCGGAATGAGCGCCACCGCTGGAATCGGCCGCAGCGCATCCACCGTCGGCCCGACGATTCGTTCGAGTCGCGGCGTCAAACCAAGGACGATTCCCGCGAGCAATCCGATAACGGCGGCGATCGCGAACCCGGTGAATGCCGCCTCACAAGTTTCCCAAGTAGCGAGCAGAATCGAGCCATCGGCAAAGCCGGTGTGAGCAGCGCTTGCGATGTCGCTTGGACGAGACATCGTGTCCATCGGCAAGATGCCGGCGCGACTGCCAGCCTCCCATGCGATGAACAGTACGATCGGAATGACCAATCCGCGCAGTGTTCGCCGAGACGGGCGCACGGTCAATGATCCTGCAACATATCGAACAAACGATGCCGATGCGCGAGGAACCGGGGGTCTTCACGCGTGGCGAGCTGACTGCGCGGCCGCGCAATGCCGACTTCGATGCGCTCGACGATCCGCCCGGGGTTGGCGGCCAGCACAATCACATGATCACCCAGATAGATCGCCTCTTCGAGATCATGCGTGATAAACACCACCGTCGTACCAAGTTCAAGGGCGAGGCGCGTCACTTCATCTTGCAAGCCCTGCCGCGTGATCGCATCGAGCGCGCCGAACGGTTCGTCCATCAGCAAAATGCGGGGGCGTTGCGCAAGGCAGCGCGCGATTTGTACCCGCTGCTGCATGCCACCCGATAACTGACTCGGATATTGGTCGGCGGCGCGTGTGAGACCCATCGTCCGAAGCAATGCGCTCACTTGCGCACCACGTTCCGGCTCCTCTACACCGCATGCCTCTAATGCGAGTGCGACGTTGTTCGCGACGGTTCGCCAGGGCAGCAGTGCTTTCGAGTAGTCCTGAAAAATGATTGCGCGATCTCGAGACGGAACGGTCACCGGTTCACCATGACAGCGGATCACGCCGGTGGTCGTTCGTAGCAGACCGGCAAGGAGGCGAAGCAAGGTCGTCTTGCCGCAGCCGGATGGCCCGACGATGCAAAGAAACGCTCCTTCGACCACGTCGAACGAGATGTCGGTGAGCACTGCGCGCGCGCCGGTACCATTGCCGAACGACATGCCGACGGTGCGGACCTCGATGACCGGCGCTTGGATCATGCGGGTGGGCGCACGCGCGTCACGTCCACTGGCCGCAATAAGTGCGGCGCGCCGTAATCGAGAATGATGCGGATCGGATCACGCGCCACCGGTGGCGCGCCCGGATTGTTTTCCAGCCCGGCGCCTAGATAGCGTGAATGCGCGACGAGCTTCGAGCCGAAATCATGCTGCTTCGTGTGGTACGCCTCAAGCGCCGCGACCACATTGTTATTGGCGGCCGCCAGCGAATCGGCCAGACACTGTGCGTCGAGCGCCGCTTTGGTCACACCCGCTGCCACATGCGGACGCGCGATAAACGCGGAGTCACCCACCAGGGCGATCCGACCGAAGGTGAGACGCGGTGATTCCATATCGGTAATCGCTTGCAGGAGGGGCTGCGCAGCAAGATTCACGATCTCTGCCAAGGCCGGTGCAAAGATCGCATGCGCGCTTTGGCGGATTTCTTCGATGAACTGCAGCCGAATCAATGGCGGCGGGATCGCCTGGCCGTGATGGCGCCCGGTCGCATCGGTAAAGAGTTCGCGTAACTTCGTTTCCGCGGGCGCCGGCCGGTACCAGATGAAATAGCAACGCCTGAAGCCGGGGCGCGTGTCTTCTCCGACGCCCGGGCTTGGCATCGTGAGCATCAATTCGCCATCGGGGAACGAATAAACAATGCGGCCAAATATCATTGCCTGCGCGGCGCGGGACATATCGCGTTCTTCGACGATACCGCGCCATGCGACGTATCCGGCATAGCGTGGCTCCACCTCCGGCAGGAATTGCCGGCGCACCGTGGAGGCATTGCCATCGGCCGCCACCAAGAGGTCGCCTTTTACCTGCGTACCGTCGGAAAAGATCGCGGTGACGCTGTCCGCATCCTGCCGAACGCGTTCGAGGTTCATGCCAGCCCGGTAACTCTCATCGGGCACCAACGCACGCAACGGTTGATAGATACGCGGCCAGACACTGGCAAACGACGGCCGCTCAATATCCCACTTGGTAGTCCCGGCAGCATCGACCCAGGCGTAACGATCGATCACTACCCCGGTCGACGGATCGATATGCGCATCCACCCGTCGTAACACGTCGAGGAGATCTTCGCTGATGCCAAGTCCGGCCCCGCGACCGGCCAGATCGCCGGCCGATCGTTCAAAGATGGTGACCCGCCATCCGGATTGGCGCAACAGAGCCGCGGAAATCAGACCGCCGAGGGAACCGCCGATGATGAGGGCGTGGGGCATGGGGCACATTGGTCGCTGCACGGGGATCGAACAATACTCGATCGGCCCGGTTGTGCACAGCTCACGGCATAATGGGCACTTGGACTGCCCGGGCGTGCATCAAGACTCCGTGAGCAGTGAACGTTTATAACTCACCCCGCAAGATCGAAAGCATGTCGGCTCAAGGTGATATTCGTGATTGGCCAAAGCGCGTCTGCTTCGGGCCAGGTAGTGTTCGAGAGCTGCCGCGTCTGGTTGGCGAATTGGGTGCGAAGCGGGCGATTGTCGTTTGCGGACAATCCGTCGCGGCAGGCGACATGCTTGCGCGTGTGCGACGCGCGTTGGGCGACTATTGTGTCAGCGTCTTCGACGGCGTCAAAGCCCACACGCCTTTCGATGGCGTACAAGCGGCTGCCGAGGTCGTGAAGCTGCACGACGCCGATGCGATCGTGTCGGTGGGCGGCGGTAGCGCGATCGATGCCGGCAAAGGCGTCGCGTTGTTGCTCGCGACCGGTGGCGACTTTGCGCCGTATGCCATCGATTGGGGCAGCAAGGGAATGGCCCGCGCCACCCTTGGTGCCGTGCCGATCCGCCATATCGCCGTTCCAACGACTGCGGGCTCGGCGAGCGATGTCATGCCGACTGCCGGCATCCGTGATCCCAAGCTCCTGAAGAAAATGCTGTTCTGGGACGATCGCATCGTCCCGGATGCAACGATTCTCGATCCGGAAATGGCGGTGTTCGCCGGCCCGGAACTCACCGCGGCCACCGGCATGACCGCGATGACACGTGCAATCGAATGCCTCTATTCCAGGCATCGACATCCGATTTCAACCGGACTCGCGCTGCACGCCGCACGCCTCCTGCGCACGGCACTGCCTCGCAGCGTAACGCATCCCAATGATCTCGGCGCGCGCGCCGATTGCCAGATGGCCGCCTTGATGTCAGGCACCGCGTCGATCAATGCGATGGTCTCCATCGTTCATGCGATCGGTCACATCATCGGCCCGCGCTTTCATTTGCAGCACGGCGTATCGCACGCGATGCTGCTCGCCCCTGCATTACGTCGCCTGCTGCCGGCAATCGGCGGTGATGGCCGCTACGTATTGGAAGCGCTTGGCTGTGCCGCCGATGGTTCGGTGGATGATGTCGCGACGGCATTGCGCGCGCTGCTCGTTAAACTACCGTTGCCACAACGACTGCGCGATGTCGGCGTCAAAGCCGATGACATCACCGCGATCGCCCAAAGCACGATGAGCGATTACATGATGGCCAATCTCGCTGTGCCAATGACGCAGGCAGACGTCGAATCCCTGCTACGCGAGGCCTGGTGAGCACATCGCAGCAGCTCGCCACCTGGTGCGCGGGGCTCACGGTCGCAGCAATTCCGGCCGAGGTGCGTGCGCTGATTCCGCTGCGCGTGATGGATACGGTGGGCCTCATTCTGGTCGGAGCAGACACGAAAGCAGGAGCCGCCGCGCGAGCCTATGCGCTCGACCAGGGCGGCGCGGCACAGAGCACGCTCGCACGCGGCGGCGTGAAAGTGCCTCCCGCGATGGCAGCATTGGTCCATGGCACCTGCGCGCATTGCCGTGATTTCGATGACACGTTCATGGATTCAGTCGTGCATCCTGGGAGCGTGGTCGTGTCGACGGCCCTTGCGGTCGCTGAGGCGAGCAACGCTTCGAACGATGATTTCATCGCGGCAGTCACCGCCGGCTACGAAATCGCCGCACGCCTCGGCGCCGTGGCCGGACGACGCTTTCATGCGCATGCGCTGCACGCCACGGGTGTTATTGGGCCGATCGCGGCTGCGGTCACCGCTGGACGGCTCCTGCGATTGAACAGCGAACAATTTACCTCGGCGATGGGGCTCTCAGCCAGCATGTCGGGTGGATTGATGGCCTTCATCGTCGATGGCGGTTGGTCAAAGTGGCTGCATGGCGGATGGGCGGCGCATGGTGGCATCGTGGCGGCGGAACTTGCTGCACGCGGGTTTGTGGGGCCCGCGCATAGTCTCGACGGTGGACATGATCTCTACACCGCGCTCTTGCAAGGCGAACCGGTTGACCGCGCACGTATTACCGCGGCACTCGGGAACCAATGGCGGGGCGCGACGGCAGAATTTAAATACTATCCCTGCGCGCATGTCATCCAACCTTATATCGATGCGGTGCTATCCATCGTGACCGAACACGATTTGCGCGCCAACGATGTCGCCGCAGTCGAGTGTGCCATCGCGCCTTGGGCGGCGGCGATCGTCTGCGAGCCACGCGCGGCGAAATTGCGATTTAATACGGAGCTGGAAGCCATCGCGAGTCTGCCCTATCAGTTGGCGGTAGCGATCACCGAGCGTGGCGTGGGCCTGTCTGCCCTCACACAAGCGATGCGCAGCCGCGCCGATCTGCCTGCACTCGCAGGCCGCATCACCCATCGCAACGATCCGGCGCTTGGCAAGAATTTCGACGGCGCGGTCACCTTACGCACGACATCCGGAAAGACCTTTGAGCGGCGCGCCACCACGCCTAGCCTCAACCCCGCCAAACTCGCTGACAAGTACCGCGCTGGAGTAGGCCCACTAAATCGGCAAGCGGATGAGCATGTCGATCGTCTGCTTGGCGATACCGGATGGCGTTCAGCGGCGGCCATTCTCGATTCGGCATAATCACACTCGGAATCTCTCCATGCAACGACTTTCTTCCCCGGCCGATTGGCGCGGCCCTGAGCTTCTCAAGCGCACCGATTGGATTCACGCGCTCACCGCCGGCGAAATCGATGAAATCGAACGGGCGTTGAAGATAGCGAAGGCCCGCGGCGTGACGCTTGCGACGCTTGAGAAGGAAACGTTTCCGCTTACCGCCTTTCCGCGCGTCGTTGAACATGCCCGTCGAACGCTCGAAAACGGACCCGGGATGTTCCTGATCCGTGGCTTCCCCACGGAACGCTACCAGGCCGCCGATTTGCGGATGATCTATTGGGCGCTCGGCAAGTATTTGGGTACTGCGGTCACCCAAAGCGCAGAAGGCGATGTGTTGGGCGATGTGCGCGACATCAAGGTCGATCTTAGTGGCCCCAAAGGTCGCGGTTACAAAACCAACGCAGAACTGGAATACCACACGGACTCCTGCGACGTGGTCGCGCTCTTCGTGCTGCGCACCGCCAAATCAGGCGGGCGCTCGATGATTGCAAGCTCGGTGGCAGCCCACAACGAAATCCTTAGGCGTCGGCCCGATCTGCTGGAGGTGCTCTATCAGCCCTTCACCTGGAGTCTGCAAAACCAGAATCGACCGGGCGATACACCGACCTACCGGCAGCCGATCTTCACGATACATGAGGGGCAGTTCGCATGTCGATACATTCGCACCCATATTCGTTCGGCGCAGCGCTATCCCGAAGTGCCGCGCCTCACCGATGAGCAGAATGAAGCGACCGCGCTGCTCGATTCAATCGTTGCCGATGAAGCGATGTATTTCTCGATGATGTTTGATCCGGGCGACATCCAGATTCTGAACAACCATGTGACGCTGCATGCCCGCACCCATTTCGAGGACTACGACGAGCCGGACCGCAAGCGCCACCTGCTTCGCATGTGGCTGGCAATGCCCAACACGCGTCCGCTATCACCTGCGCTCGGCCAGATTTACCAGGATAGGCGTGCCGGTGCGGTGCGTGGAGGATTTCCATCGCGGACGGGCAAGATTGTGTTTGAGACGACGGAGACGTGATGAAGAAGAAGACCTTTCGTGAACTGCTCGCTGTCGATGGGCCGTTGGTGTTGCCAGGCGCCTATGACGCGCTTTCGGCTCGACTGATCCAGCAAGCGGGCTTTCCCGGCTATTTCATTGGCGGCTTCCCGGTGGTCGGCGCGCGCTATGGCGTGCCGGATATCGGCTTGAAAGGACTGGGCGAAATTTCGGACGCGGTCGCCGATATTGTTGCGGCATGTGATCTCCCGGTATTCGTCGACATCGATGATGGCTATGGTGATGTGAAAAACGCCGTCCACACGGTACATCGCTATGAGCGAATGGGCGTCGCCGCGGTGCAGATCGAAGATCAGAAATGGCCAAAGCGCTGTGGGCATATGGCCGGCAAGACCGTCGTGCCGCTCGAAGAGATGGAAGCGAAGGTTCGCGCGATCACCCAGGAAAAATTGCACCGCGACACCTTCATCTGGGCCCGCACCGATGCGCGGGGCCCGCTTGGACTCGACGAAGCGCTGCGTCGCGGCGAACGATTCTTACGCGCCGGCGCGGATGCGATCTTCATCGAGGCGCCGCGCACCATCGAAGAACTCGAACGGGTCGGCCGAGCATTCGATTGCGTGCAAGCCTGCAATCCGCTGGAAGGCGGCGTAACACCGATTCTCAAGCCGCAGGAGTACTACGATCTTGGCTTCAAGGTCGTGATCTACGGGATCAATCTGGTCTTACACGCGACCAAAGCCGTGCAGCGCGCACTGGGTGACATGCGTTCAGGACAATTCGCGACCCAAGGGCAAGGTGCCACGTTTAAGGAGTTTGTGACCGCCGTGGGGTTCGATGAGTGGGCGAAGGTGGACGATCAGTACGGAACGGGATCGACGCAGCACAAGTGAGCGGCATTGCCGCTTACCGCGCCAACGTCGGCCCAAACATCACGACGACCGACGCGCGCTTGCGCCCGCTCTGCGCAGTCCATGACAATGTCAAAGGGTCTGATGCTCCGGGTCACGTCGGTGGCGCGGTAGTCGATCACGTCGTCCGCGCCCAAGGCATGAGCGATCTGCACCGCCGCCGACCCCACGGCGCCCGATCCACCCAGAATCAACACGCGTTCGCCCGGCCGCAACGCACCCTTGTCGCGTAGGAAGTACAGCGCCGTAGTGCCGCCGTCAGCGCACGGCGCACACTACACCTCGGAGCGGCTCGCACCGGCGACGCACAATATTCCAGGCAAAATTGCGGCGAGCGAGTCAACGGGGAGGACTGGCGGCGGCAGCCTAGCAAATGGTGTAGAACGTTCGATCGGTTATATCGGAAGTCCACTGAAAAGCAATCATGCCATTCGCGCTGAACGTTATTCGCCTCGGTTGTACGCTGGCAATGTTCGCCGTGCTGTTTGCGCAGGCACAGACGCCGCAAGCCTCCGACTGGCCCCAGCGCCCCATCCGCATTCTCGTTGTCGCGGCCGCGGGAGGCTTGCCTGATATCACCGCACGCACGGTTGCGGGCCCGCTTGGCAAGCTACTTGGCCAGCCGGTCGTGGTTGAGAATCGCGCGGGCGGCGCCGGCAATATCGCGAGCGAAGCGGTCGTGAAAGCACCGGCGGACGGCTACACGTTGCTTGCCACCGGTGCAAACCAGGCGGCCAACCAGATTCTCATTCCGAATCCTGGGTTTGACTACGAGCGCGATCTCACGCCCGTCGCCATGATCGGTGAGGCGAACATGGTGCTTATCGCCACGCCTTCGCTTGCCGCCAACAATATCCAGGAGCTCATCGCGCTCGCGCAACGAAAACCTGGTGAGATCGCGATGGCGGTGTCGGTCTATGGCTCACCGAACCATGTCGGTGCCGAGTTGCTCTCTAATATGGGCAAGATCGATTTCAATTTCATCATCTACAAAGGCATTGGCGCCACGATGCCCGATCTCATGGCAGGCAATGTGCATCTTGGCATCTCCTCACTGCCGGCCGCGATGGGTCCGGTGAAGGCCGGCCGATTGAAAGCGCTTGCGGTGACGCGTCTCAAGCGAACATCGCTGCTTGCGGACGTGCCGACCGTCGATGAACAGGGCCTCAAGGGCTTCGACATCAATTCATGGGTGGTGTTGATGGCGGCGGGGGCAACACCGCCTGCAATCATCGAGCGGCTGAATATGGAAACACGCAAGGTCTTGCAGATGCCGGAAGTCAAAACCGTTCTTGAAAATCAAGGCATGGAGGCGCCGCTGATGTCACTCAAGGAAGTGGGGGAGTACATCCGCGCTGATGTTCGGAAGCTCACGCCGGTGCTCAAGAATCCGAAGCTGAAGCAAGGGTAGTCGGCGTCGCGTGGCGGTCGATTATTTCTCTGCCGATTACGCGATCGCGCGCGCTTTCTCGCCGCGACAGCACGGCTTGGCTGGGTACATTCAAATTATCCCACCGACGCGCCGAGTCCACCGGGCGAGCGCCTGTCGATTGACGTGGCCGGATCGCCGGCAACCGCGGGTAAAACCGCGCTGGTTATGTCCAGTGGATTGCACGGCGTGGAAGGATTCTTTGGCTCGGCGGTACAGCTGGCGGCCCTTGCCACGATGGGCGCTGAGCTTGCAGCGAGTGGCGTTCGCATTGTCTTCATTCATACGCTGAACCCTTACGGTTTTGCCTGGTCACGGCACGTGAACGAAGACAACATCGATTTGAATCGGAATTTCGTGCTGGAAGGTGAGCAGTACGCGGGGTGTCCGCATGGCTACGCCCGGCTGGATTCCCTGCTCAATCCGCCGAGGCCGCCTCGTTGGCAAGATGCCGTGCCACTGCGGGCCTTACCCGTGATTCTTCGCGAGGGCTTGCCTGCATTGACGCAAGCGGTGGTTGGCGGGCAATACGATTTTCCAAAAGGACTCTTCTTTGGTGGGCGTGCGCAGGCGCCCACGGTTCGTATCCTTGCGGATCACCTTCCACAATGGATTGGCGATTGCGAGCGAGTGCTGCATCTTGATCTGCACACCGGGTTAGGCAAGTGGGCAACCTATCAATTGCTGGCGGACGATCTCACACCCTCCGACTGGTGGTCGCGTGCGCAACCGACCTTGAGCGGACATCGCATCATCTTGCCGCAGTCGGCCAGCGGTTCGTATCGGATTCGCGGCGGGTTAGGGCACTGGACGGCCGCGTGGTTCGCGGGTCGCAACTATCAGCTCTCGTACACCGAATTCGGTAGCTATCATCCGATTCGCGTCCTCCATGGGCTGCGCGCCGAGAATCAAACCCATCATTGGGGAAGGTCGCAAGATCCATCGACCGTACGGGCCAAGCGACGCTTGCGGGAGCTTTTTTGTCCTGGCGACGCGGGCTGGCGTAAACAGAGTTTGGCGCAGGCATTGGCGCTGCTCGACGCAGCGCATCGTCTGCTGGGGGCGCGCGATGACGCGGTTTGACCCGCTACGCCATAATTGGTCCGTGCAGTTACTTCACAGTGAGCCATGACCATGGACATTCTTCGGCCGGCTGGGTGGGCCAAGCCACGCGGCTATTCGAACGGGATCGTCGCTCGCGGCCGGCACATTTTCGTCGCGGGACAAATCGGCTGGGATGCGCAGTGCCAGTTCACTTCGCAGACGCTTGATGGTCAGACGGCGCAGGCCTTGCGCAACATCGTTGCGGTCCTTTCTGAAGCGGGCGCCAAACCTGAGCACATTACGCGCATGACGTGGTACGTCACCAGCAAAGCAGAGTATCTGGCTGCGGCCAAAGAGATTGGTGCAGCGTATCGAGAGATCATCGGACGCCACTATCCGGTGATGACGGCCGTGCAGGTCGTTGCGCTGATGGAGGACATGGCGAAAGTGGAGATTGAGGTGACGGCAGTGGTGCAGGATTGATAGGAAAACGCTGATTAAGCTATCTCGCGCAATCAGCGTGCCCATATAGTCAGGGAGTTACGAGGGGGCGAGCCCCTTTGTTCGGATATTCCATAACAATTACAGAGATAAGGGGAGACCAATGTCGACTGAATATGATCTGCAATACAACCCGCGGCTCACAGTTAATAAC
Organism: Betaproteobacteria bacterium; assembly: GCA_009693235.1. Taxonomy (GTDB): domain Bacteria; phylum Pseudomonadota; class Gammaproteobacteria; order Burkholderiales; family SG8-39; genus SHXR01. The sequence continues at coordinate 40,365 of SHXR01000023.1, forward strand.
GTACCGGCGTTGCTCGCCGACTGGACGGCGTCTTCGGCCGCCGCGCGCGCGAGCACAGACTGTACGCTTGACGTGTCCTATGGCGAGGCGCCGACCGAGATGCTCGATATTTTCCGCACTGCCGGTAAGAGCATGGCGGTAATGATCTTCATTCACGGTGGCTATTGGCGTTCACTCGATAAGCGGGATTTCTCTTTCATTGCACCGACATTCACCCGCGCGGGCGTGACCGTAGTGGTCCCCAACTACGCATTGTGTCCGGCCGTCACGGTCGAGCACATCGTGAAGCAAATGCTGCAGGCAACCGCCTGGACGTATCGGCATCGCGCGGATTACGGCGCGGCGAAGAACCCGATTTACGTGGTCGGCCATTCGGCCGGTGGACATCTGACGGCGATGATGCTCGCTGCCGCCTGGGACGTCTACGCGGCGGATCTGCCTCCTTCGGTGGTGAGTGCCGGTCTTTCAGTGAGTGGGGTCTATGACCTCACCGCAATCGTTCGTACGCCCAGCATCAATAACGATGTGCGGCTGACAGATGTCGATGCCATCAAAGCGAGTCCGATCAGCTATGCGCCATCCTCTGCCGTGCGTCTTTATACCGCCGTCGGTGAACTGGAGAATGAGGGCTTCCATATTCAAAACGGGCTGATCGGTGATCGTTGGCATGCGATCCATGAGATCGATGTGCAATGTGAAGGCGCCAATCACTTTACGGTGCTGGACCAACTCATCGATCCCACCGCCAAGCTCCATCAGACCGCGCTCAAGATGATGGAAATTACGTAGCGACGTCGCTACGCTCGCTCCCCTCTCCCCGGCCCCTCCCGCAAGGCTGGGGCTTACCCATTTCTCTCAGAAATTCACCACGGGGAACGCCGAAGAAACGGAGGAAGCCGGGCGAGCGATGCAACATGGCTCCGACCATGCGGTCCGCGTAGGGTGGAAAAGCGGAACGCATTCCACCGCATCGAGATCTGCACAATGGAAGGCACGTCGCTCCATGGCGGCACCCAAGTGGTGGAATGCATTTCGTTTTTCCACCCTACGTTTCAACCTAACAAGTCGATCCACCCGGAGAATTGGGTAAACGCCAGCCCGCAAGGGGCGAGGGTGACCACACCCCGTAGCAAAGCAAAAGCGCCAGGCCGTGAGGGCTGGCGCTTTGCTGTTGCCGACCGACGTTACGCGGCTTTGGCGGCCGGTTCAGCGGCTGCGGCTTCTTCCGGGCGGTCCATCATTTCAACCAACGCCATCGGCGCATTGTCGCCCTTGCGGAACCCGAACTTCAGGATACGCAGGTAGCCGCCATTGCGCTTGGCATAGCGCGGCCCGAGTTCGTCGAACAACTTGACGACGACATCGCGATCGCGCAACCGATTGAAGGCCAACCTGCGATTGGCAAGCGACGGATGTTTGCCGAGCGTGATGAGAGGCTCCACCACGCGCCTCAGCTCCTTGGCCTTTGGCAGGGTGGTTTTGATCAGCTCGTGCTTCAAGAGCGAATTGGACATGTTTCGCAACATGGCCAATCGGTGCGATGAAGTGCGATTGAGCTTTCGTAGTCCGTTATTGTGACGCATGGTGTAAGCCTCCGCTTCCCTTTACATGCGCGAATGTTCGAGACCGGCCGGTGGCCAGTTTTCGAGCTTCATGCCAAGTGTCAGGCCGCGCGCTGCAAGCACTTCCTTGATTTCGTTGAGCGATTTGCGGCCAAGATTCGGGGTCTTCAGAAGCTCCGTCTCGGAACGCTGGATCAGATCGCCAATGTAATAAATTTTCTCAGCCTTCAAGCAATTCGCCGAGCGAACGGTCAGTTCGAGATCATCGACCGGCCGCATCAGGATCGGATCGACTTGCGGCGACTTCGGCAACTCGGGCGGCAGCGAGGTCGGCGAGATATCCGCAAACACTGCGAGCTGGTCAACCAGGATACGGGCCGAATAGCGAATCGCTTCTTCCGGCTCGATGACGCCGTTGGTTTCGATGTCGATGATGAGCTTGTCGAGATCGGTACGCTGTTCGACGCGCGCACTTTCCACCGCGTAGCTCACCTTGCGAACCGGCGAGAACGAGGCATCGAGAATAATCCGGCCGATCCCTTTGCTCTCGTCAGGAATCGATCGGACGTTGCCCGGCTGGTAACCGCGACCACGCTCGACTTTCAGCGTGAGTTCGAGCTTGCCACCGGTCGAGATCCGGGCGATCACATGCTCCGGATTGATGACTTCGATGTCGTGCGTGAGCTCGATGTCGGCAGCCGTTACCGTGCCTTCGGTGCGACGGGTCAGGCGCACGGTTGCTTCGTTGCCGCTATGCAGCTTGAAGACCACGCCCTTCAAATTAAGGAGAATGTCGACGACATCCTCTTCCACGCCTTCGATGGCCGAGTACTCGTGCAGGACGCCGGTGATACTGACTTCCGTCGGCGCGAATCCGGGCATTGATGACAATAATACGCGACGCAACGCGTTGCCGAGCGTATGGCCATAGCCCCGTTCAAACGGTTCCATAACCACCTTGGCGTGATACGGCCCAAGGTTCTCGACATCGATGATGCGTGGCTTGAGAAATCCAGTGCTTTGCATAGAGAACAGCTCCCGCCAGCGTTATTTCGAGTAAAGCTCGACCACCAAGCCTTCGTTGATCGTGTGTGATAGATCCGCGCGCTGGGGCAACGACTTGAAGGTTCCTTTCAGAGCCTTCGCATCGACTTCCAGCCACTCCGGAAAACCACGTGATTCGGCTGCCTCGGCCGCGGCTTTAATCCGCAGATGGGCTTTAGCCTTTGGTGCCACTTCGACGATGTCGCCTGGGCGGCAAAGGTACGATGGGATGTTCACACGCTTGCCGTTGACCAGCACAGCGTTATGACGAACGATCTGTCTTGATTCAGAGCGCGACCCGCCAAACCCCATGCGGAACGCAACCGTATCCAGCCGGGATTCGAGGACCTGCAGCAGGTTCTCGCCGGTGATGCCCTTCCGCCGATCGGCTTCGAAGTAGATCTTGCGGAACTGGCGCTCAAGAATGCCATAGGTTCTGCGAATCTTCTGCTTTTCGCGCAATTGGGTTGCATAGCCCGATTTGCGGCCTTGCTTCTGCCCATGCTGACCGGGCGGATAGCTGCGCCGATCGATCGCGCATTTGTCGGTGAAGCACTTGCTGGCCTTCAGGTACAGCTTCTCACCTTCACGCCGGCATTGCCGGCACTTGGCGTCCAGATTACGAGCCACGGTTTTGCTCCTGAATCGTTAGATGCGACGACGCTTGGGTGGGCGGCATCCGTTATGCGGAACCGGCGTCACGTCGGAAATGCTGCTCACCTTGATCCCAAGGGCGTTGAGTGCGCGGACTGCCGACTCTCGACCCGGGCCAGGACCCTTGATACGGACTTCGATGTTCTTGACGCCGCATTCAACCGCCACACGCCCGGCTTTTTCAGCAGCGACCTGAGCCGCGAAGGGTGTGCTCTTGCGCGAGCCTTTAAAACCTGCACCACCCGAGGTCGCCCACGAGAGCGTGTTGCCCTGGCGGTCGGTGATCGTGATGATGGTGTTGTTGAACGAGGCGTGCACATGCGCGACCGCCTCGGTAACGTTCTTGCGCACCTTTTTCCGCACCCGAGCGGCGGCGGCGGCATTGGCGTTGGCTTGTATGCTTGCTGGTCTTGCCATGAGCGGTTCCTAGGACGGTACGTAAGCGCGGTGCGGCGAAGGTCGGGAGAATCAGGTCTTGCCTGGTGCTGCTTTGCCGGCGATCGCGGCCTTGCGCGGGCCCTTGCGAGTCCTTGCGTTGGTGCGCGTGCGCTGACCACGAAGCGGCAGCCCCTTGCGATGGCGCTGCCCGCGGTAGGAGCCAAGATCCATGAGCCGCTTGATGTTCATGGAGACTTCGCGGCGCAGATCGCCTTCGATCGTGATCTTGGAAACCTGCTCGCGCAGACGCTCCATATCGGTCTCGGACAGATCCTTGATCTTGGTTGTTTCAGCAATGCGCGCACCCGCGCAGATCGCTTTTGATCGGGTCTTGCCCACGCCATAGATCGATTGCAACGCGACCCATGCGTGCTGGTGATTCGGGATGTTGACTCCGGCAATACGCGCCATTGTTCGCTCCGTGCCTCAGTTCAGAATTACGTTTGATACGTTTGCAATAGCTTAAGCGGGCAGTGTGCCTGCTTAACCTTGCCGCTGTTTATGACGGGGGTTGGCGCAGATGATCCGCACCACGCGTTTGCGGCGGATCACCTTGCAGTTACGGCACAGCTTTTTCACCGACGCCATGACCTTCATTTCTCTCTCCTTGTCGGTCGAATCCGCCGGGCCTACTTGGCCCGAAAGATGATTCGCGCGCGCGATAAATCGTAGGGAGTCAGCTCAACCGTCACCTTGTCGCCCGGCAGAATCCGGATGTAGTGCATCCGCATCTTTCCGGAGATATGCCCCAAGACAACGTGATTGTTCTCCAGCTTGACTCGAAAGGTTGCATTGGGCAGGGTTTCAACAATCTCGCCCTGCATTTGGATCGCATCTTCTTTGGACATGGTTATCGAAGCATCGGGGATCCACCCCCTTTGAAATTTGCCTTCTTCAGCAAACTTTCGTACTGATGCGTCATCAGGTACGCCTGTACCTGCGCCATAAAATCCATCGTCACAACGACAATAATCAGGAGCGACGTACCACCGAAGTAAAACGGTACGTTCCACTTCAAGATCAGAAATTCGGGCAACAAGCAGATCACCGTTACATACACCGCGCCGACCAAGGTCAGGCGAAGCAAGATGCGTTCGAGGTAGCGAGCAGTCTGATCGCCTGGGCGAATCCCCGGCACGAAAGCGCCGCTCTTTTTCAGGTTGTCCGCAGTCTCTTTCGGGTTGTACTGGATCGCCGTATAGAAAAAGCAGAAGAAGATAATAAAGACCGCGTACAAGATGACGTAGATCGGCCGGCCAGGCGACATTTCCGCGGCGAGATCCTTAAGCCATGTTGCGCCATCAGCGCCGCTGAACCATTGCGCAATCGTGGCCGGGAACAAGATGATCGACGAAGCGAAGATCGGTGGAATGACCCCTGCCATGTTGAGCTTGAACGGCAAATGCGAGCTTTGTCCGCCTACGATGGTACGGGCGCCCACTTGCCGCTTCGCGTAGTTGACGAGAATCTTGCGCTGGCCGCGCTCGACAAAGCAGACGAACCACGTTACGAGCACGACTGCGACGACGATGGCGATGGCCGTCAAAGGATGCATGGCGCCGGTGCGAACCAGCTCAAACAGACCCGCGATAGCGGTCGGTAGGCCGGCCGCGATGCCGGCAAAGATGATGATTGAGATGCCATTGCCAAGTCCGCGCTCAGTGATCTGTTCGCCCAGCCACATGACAAACATCGTTCCAGTGACCAGGGTCGTGACGGTGACAAACCGGAACATGAGGCCCGGGTCCAACACGAGATTAGGCACCGACTCAAGCGATACGGAGATGCCCACCGCCTGGAACATCGCCAGGGCGACCGTGCCATAACGGGTGTACTTGGTAATGACGCGTTGACCGGATTGCCCTTCTTTCTTCAGCGCTTCCAGACGCGGCGACACCGCGCTCATGAGCTGCATGATGATCGATGCCGAAATATAGGGCATCACGCCTAGCGCGAAGATGGTGAAGCGCGACAGCGCGCCGCCGGAGAACATGTTCAACAGACCGAGAATACCGCCTTGCTGGCTTTGAAACTGCTTGGCGAGCTCGATCGGATCGATGCCGGGCACCGGGATATGTGCGCCGATGCGATAGACGATCAAGGCCCCCAGCAAGAAGAGAAGCCTCTTCTTGAGATCGCCATATTTACCCGTTTTACCGAGTTGTGATGCGGCAGTGACCACGCTTGATCAGTTCCGTTTCTCGTTAATCGTGCTGTTGCGCGCGTTACTTCGCGCGTTACTTCGATTTCGCCGGCTTGCCGCCCGCCGGTTTGGGGCCACGGTTGGCGCCCGCCTTGGCATCACCACCACCGCCACCACCCATGCCGGGCTCAACCACTTTCTTCTTCTTCACCGGTGCCTTGGTGGGCGTGACTTTGGCCGCGACTTCGCGCGCCTTTTCACGCTTGGCATCGATTTCCTTCATGTTCTCTTCGCGCTCTTTTGCGCTCACTGCTTGCGCTTCAACCGCCGCCACCGCGCCACCGGCGGCTTCAATCGCGGCCTTGGCGCCCTTGGTTACCATCAGACCGGACAGACTGATCTTGCGGGTAATCGCACCCGAGAGAATCACGCGAGCGCGAATCGATCGAATCGGCACCACACCCAGAGCCTTCAACGCTTTGAAATCGAACGTATCGCCTTCCAACGGCTGGAGGTCGGACAGACGTACTTCGGCCGTCACGGCTTTCAACGGCGAGGTGAAACCACGCTTTGGCAAACGACGCTGAAGGGGCATTTGACCGCCTTCGAAGCCGACCTTGTGAAAACCGCCCGAGCGCGATTTCTGTCCCTTGTGACCGCGACCCGCGGTCTTGCCAAGGCCCGAGCCGATACCACGCCCGACGCGACGGCGGTTCTTCTTGGAGCCCGGTGCCGGGCTAAGATCGTTCAACAACATAGCTATCGTCCTTGAGCGCTTTGTCGCAGAGCCAACTGGCGGCAGGCGACAACTCGCAGGGTATTCACTTTAAGGAGGCGCTGATTAAGCTATCTCGCGCAATCAGCGTGACCATATTTTTTGGGGCGTTACAAGGGGGCGAGCCCCCTTGTTCAATTATTCCTTATCAACTCTCGGCTCGAACCAGGTAATTCACGCGCTGAATCATGCCCCGGACTTCCGGTGTATCGGGCAGCTCAACCGTGTGATTGATTCTTCGCAGCCCAAGGCCTTTCACGGTGGCCTTGTGCGTCGTCTTGCATCCGTTCGGGCTCTTAACGAGCGTTACTTTCACAGTCTTGGTGGTCGCCATGTCGTCGTCCTACCCCGTCAGTTCTTCAACCGTCTTGCCACGCTTGGCGGCAATTTCAGCCGGCGTTCGCATGGCGCGCAGCCCGTCCAGCGTTGCGCGCACGACGTTATAGGGGTTGGTCGAGCCGAGGCACTTAGCAAGAACATTGGTGATGCCAAGCACCTCAAACACGGCACGCATTGGACCACCGGCGATAATCCCGGTTCCTTCGGCGGCCGGCTGCATGAGCACCGTCGCGGCACCATGTTTGCCCACCACGGTGTGATGCAAGGTACCGTTCTTCAGACTGACCTTGAACATTCTGCGGCGCGCTTCATCCATGGCCTTTTGGACCGCAACCGGCACTTCACGGGCTTTGCCTTTGCCCATGCCGACCGCGCCGTCGCCATCGCCCACGACCGTCAATGCAGCAAAACCGAGAATACGACCACCCTTCACCACCTTGGTCACGCGGTTGACTGCCACCATCTTTTCACGCAGTCCGTCACCCCGTTCTTCGGATGCCTGCACTCGTTGCATTCTTGCCATTGCGTCAGGTCTCCATGATTAGAACTTGAGGCCGCCTTCGCGGGCCGCATCGGCGAGTGCCTGCACGCGACCGTGGTACCTGAAACCACCACGATCAAATGCAACGCTCTCGATACCGAGTGCTTTTGCCTTGGCAGCAATGCGCTTGCCGACAGCAACGGCCGCGCCTTTGTTGCCGCCGTTTGGAATCGTCGCGCGCACTTCCTTTTCCACCGTCGATGCGCTGGTGAGAACGCGCGTACCGTCATCCGAGTAAAGCTGGGCGTAGATGTGCGTGTTGGTGCGGTGAATGGCCAGCCGCGGTACGCGCAACTCCGCGATCTTCAGGCGGGTTTGGCGCGACCGGCGCAACCGTGCAACGTTTTTGTCCTTCATATACGCCTTTCGGAATCTATTTCAATATCCGGGACAGGTCCCCGGATATTCCCTGAATTAGGGGCTGTTGCTATTTTGCTGCAACAGCCTTTCAGCGATTATTTCTTCTTGGTTTCCTTGATGATGACCCGCTCATCGATATAACGAACACCCTTGCCCTTATAGGGCTCCGGGGGGCGATACGCGCGCACTTCGGCGGCGACCTGCCCGACTTGTTGTTTGTCGATTCCCGTGATGATGATTTCCGTTTGCGTCGGTGTTTCCGCCTTCACACCCTTTGGCATCGGATGCACCACCGGATGTGAGAAGCCCAGCGTCAAATTCAACTTGTCGCCGGCCGCTGCCGCACGATAGCCGACGCCGACCAAACTGAGCCTGCGCTCGAATCCCTTCGTGACACCTAGGATCATGTTGGCCAACAGCGCTCGCGTCGTGCCGGACATGGCGTTCGATCGATTGCTTTCTTCCACCTGCTCGACGGTGATGATGTCGCCGTCTTTCTTGACACGGATCACATCGCTCAATTGCTGCGACAAGGTACCAAGCGGACCTTTGACCGAGATTTTCGCGCCCGACACATTCACTTCGACGCCTTTTGGCACCGTGACTGGGCTTTTGCCTACGCGGGACATGTGCGTGTCTCCTTAGACCACGATGCAGAGCACTTCGCCACCGACACCGGTAGCGCGCGCTTTGCGATCGGTCATGACGCCTTGCGACGTCGAGACAATGGCCACGCCCAAGCCGTTCAACACGGTCGGAATATCGTGGGTGCCTTTGTACACGCGCAGGCCCGGTCGGCTGATGCGCTCGATCTTCTCGATGACGGGACGACCGGCATAGTAGCGAAGGCCGATTTCCATCTGGTTCTTGCCGGTCTCGGAGCGCACCGCAAAACTCTCAATGTAGCCTTCATCTTGCAATACTTTTGCGATGGCCAGCTTGATCTTCGAAGAGGGCATCGAAACATTGGTCTTGCCGACGCTTTGCGCATTACGAATGCGCGTCAACATGTCGGCGATTGGATCGGTCATGCTCATCGCTCGCCCCTCCTACCAGCTGGCCTTGACGAGGCCCGGAATTTCTCCGCGCATCGCGGCTTCGCGCAGTTTCGTGCGCCCCAGCCCGAATTTTCGATAAGTCCCCCGCGGGCGGCCGGTGATCTGGCATCGGTTACGCATGCGCGAGGGGGATGCATTGCGCGGCAGCTGATGGAATTTATCCCTCGCCATCTGCCTCTCATCATCGGAGAGTCGTGGATTTTCGATGACGGCAAGAAGTTCCGCGCGACGGGTCTTGTACTTCGCGACCGTGAGGCGCTTCTTCTTTTCCCGGTTAATCATTGACGTCTTTGCCATTGCCGACCCAGTCTAGTTGGTTCTCAACGGGAACTTGAACGCTTGAAGCAGCGCACGCGCTTCATCGTCATTTCGCGCGGTGGTGGTGATACTGATGTTCATGCCACGAATCGCGTCGATCTTGTCGTACTCGATTTCGGGGAAAATGATCTGCTCTTTCACGCCGAGGTTGTAATTGCCCCGGCCATCAAACGCGCGATTCGAGATGCCGCGAAAGTCGCGCACACGCGGAATCGAAACCGAGATCAGCCGATCGAGAAATTCGTACATCCGCTTGCCCCGCAAGGTCACCATGCAACCGACCGGATAGTCTTTACGGATCTTGAACGTCGCGATCGACTTCCGTGCCTTGGTGAGCACGGGCTTCTGACCGGCGATCTTCGTGAGATCATCCACCGCATTATCGAGAATCTTCTTGTCGGACGTGGCTTCGCCAACGCCCATGTTGAGCGTGATTTTCTGAATGCGCGGAACCTGCATGACGCTCGAGTACCCGAATTTCTTCATGAGATCGGGCACTACCGTCTTTTGATAGAACTCCAACAACCGTGCCATGGATGGGCCTTCCGCAGTCCTCTTACTTGACCGGATCGACGAGCTCACCCGTCGACTTGAAAATTCTCACTTTGCGCTCTTCTGCGCCCGTGCCGACGGTCTTGATGCCGACACGGTCCGGCTTGCCGGTCTGCGCATTGAAGAGTGCAATGTTCGAGATATGGATCGGCATGTCTTTGTCGACGATGCCGCCTTGCTGACCCTTCATAGGATTGGGGCGCTGATGCTTCTTGGTGCGATTCACACCTTCCACGATCAAGTGTTCGTCGCCCACCTGCTTCACGACGTTGCCGCGCTTGCCTTTGTCCCGTCCTGTGATGACCATGACGTCATCGCCCTTGCGAATTCGTTGCATGTGCGCCTCTTTAGATAACTTCCGGGGCGAGCGACACGATTTTCATGAAGCGCTCGGTGCGCAGCTCGCGCGTCACCGGGCCGAAAATACGCGTGCCGATCGGCTCGAATTTGTTCGAGAGCAGCACGGCTGCGTTGGTATCGAACTTGACGAGCGAGCCATCCGGCCGGCGCACGCCTTTGGCGGTTCGCACGACGACGGCGTGGTGGATCTCACCTTTCTTGACGCGACCCCGTGGGGCGCAATCCTTGACGCTCACCTTGATGATGTCGCCGATCCCCGCGTATCGCCGCTTGGACCCGCCCAGCACCTTGATGCACATCACCGAGCGCGCGCCGGTATTGTCGGCAACGTCCAGCAGGCTTTGCATCTGAATCATTTTTCTCTGCTCCAACTTGTCCCGCTAGTGGACGCCATGAGCGCCCGAGGTGCGGTCAGTCTTGGATCCCGTTCGGGAAATTTTGGGAGCCCGCCGCGTTGACTGCTGCGTTGGGCCACCTACTATGCTTCGCTGTGTTGTGGATACGAAGAGCCGACGAGTATAACAACTATTTCCTTGGACTGGCAAGCCTTTGTCCATCCCGCATGCCCTTAACCGGCTGCGGGCGCGAAAATTATTTCAATACGCCTTCGCGCGCTCGACCAGCGCCGTCACGCGCCACGTCTTGGTCTTGGAGATTGGCCGGCATTCCTCGATGGTGACGAGGTCGCCTTCCTTGTACTCATCTTTCTCGTCATGCGCGTGGTACTTCTTCGAGAGCGTGATGGTCTTGCCAACCAATGGATGGGCGACCCGGCGCTCGATCAGCACGGTGACGGTCTTTTGCATCTTGTCGCTCACCACCCGCCCGGTCAGCGACCGTACCGTGGTCTTGCGAGGAGTGGTTACCTGGGGTTCGGTCATGGTTGGGGCGCTCGTGATTTCTCAGCCAAGATGGTCTGCACGCGAGCAACGTCGCGGCGCGTCCGGCTAAGTTGCGTCGTGTTGGTAAGTTGCTGCGTCGCCTTTTGCATCCGGAGTGAAAAATGCGCGCGCAGCAGTTCGCTGAGTTCCTTCTTCAATTCAGCGGTGTTTTTCTTTCTGAGTTCAGCTGCCTTCATGACTGGTCATCCTACCTGTCGGAGTACGAAGGAGGTCTTCAAGGGCAATTTGGCCGCCGCAAGCTTGAACGCTTCGCGCGCCAGATTTTCCTCGACGCCATCCATCTCATACAACACTTTGCCGGGTTGAATTTCGGCGACGAAATACTCGGGATTGCCCTTGCCGTTACCCATCCGCACTTCGGCGGGCTTTTGGGAAATGGGCTTATCGGGGAAAATTCGGATCCAGATGCGGCCACCACGCTTGATGTGGCGGGTCATGGCGCGCCGGGCGGCTTCGATCTGGCGGGCCGTCAAGCGACCGCGATCGATCGCCTTCAGGCCGAATTCACCGAACGACACTTTATTGCCGCGCGTCGCAACGCCTTTGTTGCGACCCTTTTGTTGTTTGCGGTACTTGGTTCTAGCTGGTTGAAGCATCACCGCCTCCAGGAGTCTTTACAACACGACGCGGGCCAGGCTTCGGCGCATTTGCGTCCGCCGCCGGTGTGGCAGCGGCATCAGGTTTGGTATTCCCACCCGCTTCGCTCTTCTTCACGCGTGTTCGGGTGGGTGGCCCTTTGGGTTTTTCCGCTGCCGGTGCAGGCGCATCGGGTCTTCCGGCAGCACCCGGCCGTGACAAAGTCTTGCGACCACGTCGTGGCGCTTCCGGCTCCGGTGGCGGCGGTGGCGGCGGCATGGAAATCGAGGGATGCTCGTTCTTCGCAAGCACGTCGCCCTTGTAGATCCAGACCTTTACACCAATGACGCCGTAGGTGGTTTTCGCTTCCGAAAATCCGTAATCGATATCCGCGCGCAGCGTGTGCAACGGCACGCGTCCTTCGCGGTACCACTCGGTCCGCGCGATCTCGATACCGTTCAGGCGGCCGGCGCTCATGATCTTGATGCCTTGCGCGCCCAGCCGCATGCTGTTCTGCATCGCGCGCTTCATCGCGCGGCGGAACATGATCCGCTTTTCGAGCTGCTGCGCAATGGAATCGGCGACCAGTTGCGCGTCGAGTTCGGGTTTGCGAATTTCTTCGATGTTCACATGCACGGCCTGCACGCCAAGGAGTTTGCGCAGATCGGCCTTGAGGACTTCGATGTCCTCGCCTTTCTTACCGATCACCACCCCGGGGCGCGCGCTATGGATGGTGATACGCGCATCGCGGGCGGGCCGCTCGATGATGACGCGTCCGACCGAGGCGTGGGCGAGCTTGCCCTTCAGGTAGGCGCGGACCCGCAGATCTTCATTCAGCATGCCGACGAAGTTGCGATTATTGGCAAACCAGCGCGACGTCCAGTTCTTGTTGACGACGAGCCGGAATCCGGTTGGATGAATCTTTTGTCCCATTGCGCGCCCTTTATTTGGTGGCTTTCTTCGGGGCGTCGTCACTGACCGTCACGAAGACATGGCAGGATGGTTTGCTGATGCGATTCCCGCGCCCTTTGGCACGTGCGTGAAATCGTTTGAGCACGCCACCATGCTCGACCAGAATGGTTTTCACCTTGAGTTCATCGACGTCCGCGCCAGCATTGTGCTCGGCATTGGCAATCGCCGACTCGAGCACTTTCTTGATGATCTTGGCTGCTTTCTTTGGGCTGAAATTGAGCAGGTTGATGGCGCGCTCAACCGGCAATCCTCGCACCTGGTCGGCCACCAGTCGACCCTTTTGAGCCGACAGGCGCACGCCCCATAGCTTTGCTTGTGTATCCATGTTGGTGTCCTTGCCCCTACTTCTTCTTCGCCGCGGCAGCTGTTGCCGTCTTGCGATCGGCGGTGTGCCCTTTGAAGGTTCTCGTCGCGGAGAATTCGCCCAGCTTGTGGCCAACCATGTTCTCGGTCACATAGACGGGAATGTGCTGCTTGCCGTTGTGCACGGCGATGGTCAACCCGACAAAATCCGGCAGCACCGTCGAGCGGCGTGACCAGGTTTTGATTGGGCGCTTGTCGTTGCTTGCGCGCGCAGCCTCGGTCTTCGCCATCAGATGATGGTCGACAAACGGGCCTTTTTTCAGCGATCGTGCCATTTACGTGTTCCTCCCTTACTTCCGCTTGTGGCGGCTGGTGACGATCATGCTCTTGGTGCGCTTGTTCTTGCGCGTACGGTAACCTTTTGCGAGCGTGCCCCATGGTGAGACGGGATCCCGCTTAGTGCCGGTGCGACCTTCACCACCGCCGTGCGGATGATCGATCGGATTCATTGCGACACCGCGAACAGTCGGGCGAATACCGCGCCAGCGCTTGGCGCCCGCTTTGCCGAACTTGCGAAGATTGCTTTCCTCGTTGCCGACTTCGCCGATGGTCGCGCGGCACTCTACGTGCACTTTGCGAATCTCGCCTGAGCGTAGTCGCAATTGGGCATATTCGGTTTCCCGCGCGAGCAGTTGCACGGAGGTGCCCGCTGAGCGTGCGAGCTGCGCACCTTTGCCCGGCTTCATCTCGATGCAATGGATCGTCGTGCCGACCGGAATGTTGCGCAGCGGCAGGCAATTACCAGGGCGAATGGGCGATTCCGGGCCGCTTTGCAAGGACGTTCCGACCGCAACGCCCTTTGGCGCGATGATGTAGCGACGCTCACCATCCGCGTAGCAGAGCAACGCGAGATGGGCGCTGCGATTCGGGTCGTGCTCAATGCGCTCAATCTTGGCGGCAATGCCATCCTTGTCGCGGCGGAAATCGACGATCCGGTAGTGTTGCTGATGGCCACCACCTTTATGGCGCATCGTAATGATGCCGCGATTGTTGCGGCCGGAGCCACGAATCTTCTTTTCGGTAAGCGGTGCGTACGGCTTACCTTTGTGCAAATCGGGATTGACGACCTTGACCAGGCCGCGCCGGCCGGCGGAAGTCGGTTTGACTTTGACTAGCATGTTCTACTCCGCCGACTGGAAGTTGATGTCCTGCCCCGACTTCAGGCTTACATAGGCTTTTTTCCAATGGCGTCTGCGGCCCTGGATCTTGCCTACTTTCTTGTCCTTGCCGCGCACGTTCAACACGCGCACCCCCGTCACCTCGATCTTGCTCTCCTTCTTTTTGAAGAGGAGTTCGACCGCGGCCTTGATCTCGGGCTTGGTGGCATTGTCCAGCACGCGAAACACGTACTGATTCTGTTTCTCACCCACCATCGTGCTCTTCTCGGAGATGATGGGGGCAAGCAACACCTTCATGAGGCGTTCCGGATTCAGGCTCATGCCCACATCTCCTCGAACTTGGTCACTGCCTTGCGGGTCAGCAATACATGCTTGAAGCGTACCAGCGACACCGGATTCGTTTCGCTTACGTTGAGCACCAGGACGTTGGCGAGGTTGCGGGAAGACAGCAACAGGTTGTCATCGAGTTCATCGGTGATCACCAGCACTTCATCCAGCCCCATGCCCTTCAGCTTCTGCGCGAGCAGCTTCGTCTTTGGGGTATCGACTTTGAATTCATCGATCACCTGTAAGCGGTTCTCACGAGCCAGTTGCGAGAAGATCGATGCCATGCCGGCGCGGTACATCTTGCGGTTCACCTTCTGGGTGAAATTCTCATCGGGCGTATTGGCGAAAATTCGGCCGCCGCCACGCCACAACGGGCTCGATGCCTTACCCGACCGTGCACGCCCAGTGCCTTTCTGGCGCCACGGTTTTTTCTTCGACTTGGCAACTTCGCTGCGACCGAGCTGCTTGCGATTGCCAAGCCGCGCATTCGCCTGATAGGCGACCACCAGCTGATGAACCAGCGACTCGTTGTAATCGCGCGCGAACAGCGTGTCCGCGGCATTGACGGTTGCGGTGTTGGCGCCTTGTTCGTTAATGACCTTAAGTTCCATGGGTCAGCTCACTTCTTGGCCGCGGGCTTAGCCGCGGGTTTGGCTGGAGCGCCCTTGCCTGGCGCGCCTTTGCCCGGTGCGGCCGCTGCGACCACGCGCTTTTTCTTTGCCTTGGCTGCGGGCCGGACCACGATGTGGCCGTCGCGATGCCCCGGGACCGAACCTTTGATCCACAGAATCTGGCGCTCAGTATCAATGCGTACGATTTCGAGGCCAGGCACGGTGCGCTGTTTGGCGCCGAATTGACCCGGCATGCGTTTGCCCGGAAACACCCGACCCGGGTCTTGCGCTTGACCGATGGACCCTGGCGTATTGTGCGAACGCGAATTGCCGTGACTCGCACGATTGGACGAGAAATTATGACGGCGGATAACGCCAGAGAAGCCCTTACCCATGCTGGTGCCCGACACGTCGACGAATTGCCCGACCTGGAAAATATCGACGCCGATTTTTCCGCCTGGTTGCAGCGCGGCGACTTCATCGTTTTTCAAGCGGAATTCGCGGGTGGCGGAACCGGCTTCTGCCCCTGCCTTGGCGAGGTGACCGGCCTGCGCCTTGGTCACCCTGGATGCGCGGCGCTTTCCATAGGCAAGCTGCACCCCGGCATAGCCGTCGGATTCGACGGTCTTTACCTGCGTAATACGATTATCGGCGACGTCGAGCACCGTCACGGGGAGTGATTCACCCTCGTCCGTGAAAATGCGCGTCATGCCGACCTTACGGCCGACGAGACCTAATGTCATTTTAATTCCCTCTCTTGAGGTGCCGACTGCAATTGGCCGGCAAATTAGTTACTGTGAAGCGTGACACCTAAATACGGTAAAACGTGATGCCCTATCGGGCGGTGAAAAGCCGTAGGCGTTCACTTTTCACCTTCACCGATTATTTAATTGCTACATCCACACCCGCCGGGAGATCCAGCTTCATCAGCGCATCCACCGTTTTATCCGTCGGATCGATGATGTCCATCAAACGGATATGGGTACGCATTTCAAGCTGATCGCGCGACGTCTTGTTCACATGCGGGCTACGCAATACATCGAATCGTTGAATGCGGGTCGGCAAGGGGATCGGCCCTCGCACGACCGCACCGGTCCGTTTGGCGGTGTCAACGATTTCCATTGCTGACTGATCGATCAGCCGGTAATCGAATGCCTTTAAGCGGATACGTATCTTTTCGTTCTTAGTGGCCACGGGTACCTTTCTTACTACGCAAGTATTTTGGTAACGACGCCGGCCCCGACGGTGCGACCACCCTCGCGAATGGCAAAACGCAAGCCGTCTTCCATCGCAATCGGCTGGATCAGGGTCACCGTCAGCTTGGTGTTGTCACCAGGCATCACCATCTCGGCGC
>SHXR01000080.1 GCA_009693235.1 Betaproteobacteria bacterium
CAACTCAGTGGTGCGACGGGTGGGCAGAAGGGTCACCCACTATCGGGACGCTGACATGGCCATACGCTGGGCCGCTACCGGTTTCCTGGAAACGGAGAACGCATTTCGCAGACTGCGTGGTCACAAGCAAATTGCGGCGTTCACCCTTGGCATGCGCCCTGTTGTTCCTGCTCCATTGAAAAATGGTCGCATAATCATTTCCGCCACCGGCTCAAACCTTCAACTGTGCGCGGGACATCGTCATGCGAATCAGCGTGTTCAAACTATTCAGGGAGTTACGAGGGGCGAGCCCCTTGTTCAGTGATCCCCTAAGTACAACAGCGCCCCCCGCGCCTGCCTACTCCGTGACGCGTCCGCGTAGGGCTTTCACCTGACCGCGCTTCACTTTGCTTTCGACGCGTTTTCGCTTTGCGCTGCGCGACGGCTTGGTGGCGCGACGCGCCTTCGGCACGAACGCTGCATCGCTGATCAGGACGCGCAGGCGCGATAGCGCGTCCTCGCGGTTCTTCTCGAGACTGCGGAATTGCTGCGCCTTGATGACGATGACGCCCTCGTCATTCAGCCGCTGATCCGCGACCGCCAGCAGCCGCGCCTTGATCTCTTCCGGCAGGGACGACGCGCGAACATCGAAACGCAAATGCACCGCATTGGAAACCTTGTTGACGTTTTGTCCCCCAGCGCCTTGGGCGCGAATGGGAATCAACTCAACTTCGTCGTCGCGAAGGAGATCGCCTGCGGAACGCGTCGACATTGGCTCTTGCTAGAGCGACCGATTGAACCAGACGAGCGATAGAAATCCGGCGATCGCTGCAAAGAGCGCAGCCGCCCCGCCAAAAAATGTGGTGATTTCGGTGTGCCGTTTCTCGAGGACCAGTTTTGTGGTGAGGGCCTGATAGACCTTCTTCAAATCGGTAGCGGTACCGGCATAGAAGTATTCGCCCTTAGTGATCTCGGCGATGGCTTTCAGGGTGTCTTCATCAAGGCGCACATACGCGGACCAGCCACCAAAGCCGATCACCCCGCCTTCCAGCGTGCCGAAGCCAACGGTGTAGACCCGCACGCCGCGATCGGCCACGAGTTTCGCCACCTCAAGCGGATCAGGCCCAGTGGTGCGGCGACCATCGCTCAAGAGAATAATGGCGCCAGACGGATAGGAGCCGGGCGGCACCGGCTTCACTGGCTGTGGTTCGACTTTCTTGGCGCCATCGAGCGAGGCGGATTTTGGTGCGCCCGGGCGCCCAGATGGGTTGCCGAAGACCCATGACTCGACGTCGATCCCGGAGTTCGGGAACAAGGTGGAGAGCGCGACGAGCAATCCGCTCCCGGTCGCGGTGGCCCGCTGCAGCTGGAAGCGATCGATCGCGGCAATCAAATCCTCTTTGCTGCGGGTGGGAGTCTGCACCACCGTTGCCGTCCCGGCGAAGGTCACGATGCCGATCTTGAGATCGGGCGGTTGCTCCTCTACGAACGTTTTCGCTGCGATCTGGGCGGCAGAAATCCGATTGGGTTCGACATCGGTGGCGCGCATGCTGAGCGAGACATCCATGGCCATGACGATCGTCTGCTGCTGCGACGGCAGCGTGATGAGTGCGCTCGGACGGCCGATCCCGATGATGGCGATGATGGTGGCAAGCAGAAACAGCGCGGGTGGGATGTGCCGCCTGATGCGCTGGGCCGGCCCCATGGCTTCTTTGATGACGTCCAAGCTCGTATACCGCAGCGCGCCTTTCTTGCGCCGGCTGAGCAACCAAATATAGGCGGCCACCAGGAGCGGCACCAATACCAGTAACCACAGCATCAGAGGCCATTCGAATTTCATGAGGGCCATTCCCGGTTCATCAAGCACGTTTCGTATGTAAGTGACTTTAGCATCAAGTATTCCGGGCGTCTGCTTATCCGGGGCGGCCCCTACCGCGACGACGGCTCGGGCGGGGTTACGCTACGATCGGCCGTCTGGCGGGGCGAATATCCTGAAATCACCCGATCCGGTCGTCCCAGGAAGGAAAATACGATGCGAAATCGCCGGTTGCTCGCTTGCTTGGTCGCCGGATTGGCGCTTTTTCCGGGATTGAGCAGCGGCCAGACCTATCCGTCGAAGCCATTCCGGATCGTCATTCCCTTCGCGCCAGGCGGCAGTTCGGACGCCAATGCGCGCATCATCAGTGAGCGTCTCGCCGAACGCCTGGGCCAAGCGGTCATCATCGACACCAAACCGGGCGCCAACACCATCATCGGCACCGACCATGTCGCCAAAAGCGCACCGGACGGTTACACGGTGCTGCTCACCTCGACATCGTTTGTCGTGAATCCGGTGCTGTATGCGAAGCTGCCCTACGACCCTTTGAAGGATCTCGTTCCCATCACGATCCTGTCCTTCACACCGCAGGCCATCGTCACACACCCGGGCTTCCCGGCCAAGACGACCAAGGAATTGATCGCGCTCGCCAAAGCACAGCCGGGGAAAATAAGCATCGGCTCGGCCGACAGCAGCTCGCTGCTGACCGGGCATCTGTTTTGCATGCTGGCGGGGGTGGACATGCAAAGCGTCAATTACAAAGGTGCCGGACCGTTGATGATCGATGTCGTCGGTGGGCACGTCGCGGTCGGCATCTCAGGCATCAGTTCGGTGCAGGGGCAGGTACGGGCGGGGCGTGCACACCTCGTTGGCGTGGCATCAACGACGCCGTCACCGATCTTTCCCAATGCCTCCCCGATCGGACAAGCCGATTTACCCGGATTCGACGTGCTCGCCTGGTTCGGCGTCTTCGCGCCAAGCGGAACGCCAAAGGACATCCAGCACCGTATTCATCGCGATCTGGTTGCAGTGCTACAGAATAGCGATGTCCGGCAGCGCCTCATCGAAATCGGTGCCGAACCGGGCGGACCCTCGCAAGAAGAATTCGATGCCCGGGTCCGCAAGGAAATCGCCATGTGGGCGACGGTGGTGAAGGCGGCGGGGATCAAGCCGCAGTAAGGCCGACGGGCCGCTCTACGCCGGCCCGCAACGTCTTCGACATCAAGTGTTGGCAAAAATCCGGTCGAGATGCTCGATATCGTTGATCACCTGCCATTCGTCGGCCCCGGCATCGAGAACCCGTTTTTCCAAGCTTCCAGGCGGCCCAGGTAACGGCGCGGATCGGCATTGTCGGTGCCGAGCTTGGTGACGTTCATCGCGATCACGCGAATGTTCTTGAGATCGATCGGGAAATCGCGCTTGGTCTTCTTGTCAAGTTCTTCCTGCATGTCGGAGAAGATGAGGACGGTCTTCTTGCCGGACCCGGTCTCGTTGAGAAATTCGGCGCCTTGGATCAACCCGCCGGTAATGTCAGTGTAGGCACTTCCTTTAATCGTTTTGAAGTAACCATCCATCTTGTCCCGAAAGGCACGCTTCTGGGTGTTTGCCTGCGAGGGGCGTGTGTCGAAACGCGCCTTGGCAATGATGTCCTTCTCGGAAAACTGCGGCTCTCGACGCGGGCAATGGCAAGGGAATCGCCCGGCTGGAGCGTACCGAGCAGGTAATTGACAATGACGCGTGCCTTGCTCGCTTCCTTCGCATAGGTACCCGAGGTGTCGACCAGCATATAGACCGCATGCGAATGGCTGCGCGGATCACCGCAGGCGGACCACAGCGGCACGGTGAGAATCGACAATGACGAGGTGAGAAATGTTCGCTTGTCCATGCATGTCTCCTGTGCGTCGGTACTAGGCTGTGCGTGACTACTAGACGCCGCGACCGGCGGCACGTCCCTTGCCGGGCAGCGGCTCTACGCCATCGCGTGCGCCCTTCACCGCTTTCTCGATGAGAAGAGGCACCACGATGATCACGTCATACAAGGTGATGAGAACGCGACTGGCGTGTTTGGCCAAGTTGCCACGACACGCAGCGCGAGGGCAATCCCGCGGATGAGGAGGACCAAGAGTGCCCCGAGCACGGTTCGTGCGGTGTTGATGAAAGTCTCCAGCGGAATCGCCACGAACGCGAGCGCAAAGGGCAAGATGAAGCCAAGCACCATCTGACCTACCGTGGGAATGTGGGTGACCCAGGTCGCGTCAGCAGCGGCAGCATGCGCAGTAACGGCTAGCGATTGCACCAGCGCTTGCTTGTCGGCGATCAACATGTCTCGCATCAGCGCGAGTGCTGACTCAATGCCTGCAAGGATCAAAAGCAGCGACAAGGAAATCCAGAACATGCGCTTTCGCATGCGCTCATCCAGGTTGGCGATGGGCGGAAAGAGATGCGTAATCCGGAGCGCCTCCATCATGAACAGCCCCATCGACGTCTCGACGAGAATGATGACCGGCGCAGCAACTTCCGACGTACGCAATGAGGCGGTAATGTAGTCGCCCGCCCCCACCATCTCCGACATCGGCAACGCAATGAGTTTGAAGTTGATGAACGCCCCGCCCACCGCGATGAGCATCACAATGGTTGCGATTGCGAACTGGGTGAAAGCCGAATACGTAAGGGCCTGGTCCGCCTTGGGTGACTTGGCGGAGATCTGCTCGTATTTATCCATGTGAGCATCGACCGTCCCAACCGTTTCCTTCAGGCCATCGATCTTCTTATCGACCTCGGTCATGGTCTTATCGACATTGCGCCAAAACGGCAGGAAGGTCTCGAGAATCTTGTGCCGTGATTCATAGGCTTTGCGATATTGCGTGACGGTCTTGTCATGCATTTTCGTGATCGACCCTTTGATGTCCTCAAGAATTTTCTGCACGAGCTCGCTGCCGCCGGTCTTGACGTTGGCCACCGCCGATACCGCTTCCACCCACTCGGGCGGCGGCGGCGGCACTTCACCGCATTTCTTGTAATCCTCTTCGATCCTCGTGATTTCATCGGTGAGCTTCCTCTGCATCGCCGGATAACCCTGCAGATCGCGGGAAACGATGGCACCGATTCGTTCAAACTCACGCTCGATGCGCTTGCCCACTTCCTGACGGCCGTACGCGAGCAGCACCGACTTATTGCGTTCCCGCAATTCGCTCGCAATCCCAAAGAGGGCGTGCCGGTCCACCAATCGCATGCCCCAAGTAGTGCAACATGGCGTGCATCGGCGCGCGAGCGTCGTACAGAAAAATCACGGCAATGAAGAACAGGATCAACGCCGAGAGCATCGGGTTGCCTGGCCAAATCATCCAGAAGTCAGCAGTCGTCATGAAGTTCTCCCTTTCGAGGTGAGAAGAACGGCCCCGCTCTACAATCGACAAGGTTAGAGCACGAGAACACGGCCCCCACACGGAAACGCGGGGGATTGAGGGATTAATGCGGTTGTCGCCAGCGCATGAAGTTGGGCGCCTGATTAATCCAACGTTCTGCCGAGATGGCGTCGCGGTCGATCACCTCGACCATCACTATGCGGAGCGACATACGGTCGCCACAGCAGGTCGAACGTGATCGGCCGATGAAGGCGCAGGAAAAAGGAATGAACGGTGTTAGGCGGCGCCGCTCGCCCCGCTTCGTCGACGTTGCGCCCAGGTCTTCGGATTCACCAGATTCAAGGGGCGCTCGCCACCCAGCATTCGCAGCGCTTCCTCCGCCGATCCGATACTCGTGCGCCGGGTTGCTTCCTGGGTGAGTCCGGCCGAATGCGGTGTCAGCAGAACGTTATCCAGTGCAAGAAACGGATGATCGCGACGCAGCGATTGCTCTTCATAGACATCGATCACCGCACCGGCGATGCGGCGTTCACGAAGCGCCGCCGCCAGCGCGATTTTATCGGTCACCGCGCCACGTGCAGCATTCACGAGAATGGCATTCGGTCTCATCAAACGAATGCGGCGCGCATCGATGAGATGTTTCGTTTCCGCCGTCAGTGGACAATTGAGCGACACGACATCGCTTTGCGCAAGGAGGCTATCAATCTCGGCGACCTCAACGAATGGTGGCAGCGCGGTGCTGTTACGTCGATAACCCGGTGCGCGCATGCGAAATCCGAAATGGCAGATCTCGGCCAATCGTATGCCGATCGCCCCCGCCCCGATGATGCCGATCGTGCGGCCAACGAGATCGGTGGTGTGCCCGGCATACCGACGACCCTCACTCCAGCCCTTGTTGAAAAGATCGGTATGCATCAGAATGAATTGTCGCGCGAGCGCCAGCGCACCGCCAATGCAATACTCGGCGACGGTATCGATATTGGTGCCGGGCACGTTGTCAACCGGCAGCGCCTGCGTGGTGGCCGCTTGCATCGGGATAAGATCGACGCCGGTGCCATGGCGGACCACGCCGAGTAAACGATGTGGCGTATCGAAGAGATCCGGCGGCAACTGGGTACGTACGATCAGCACATCCGCATCACCGATCATGTTCTTGAGCGTGGCTGCGCTGCCATCGGGCGGAACGATGAGATCGGCGAACGGCGCCAGCAATTGTTCACCGGCCGGATCGAGGCGCTGCGTGCAGAGGACTTTGGGATGGGGCATGGTTTAGCAGTTTGTTGAGTCTCTCTCGTCGCTCCCGCGCAGGCGGGAGCCCAGGAATTTCCATACCGTCAACGATTTTCTGGATTCCCGCCGGCGCGGGAGCGGCGCCGACGAATGCTAGTTCAATGTTACGTTCAACGGGTCATAGCAATACAACCACTCGGCCCGCTCCTTCGCCACATTCTTCTTCGCAAACGCGCGCTTCATTTCTTCGACGTCGACGATGTGATACAGGCCGCCTTGCTCCGTGGATTCGGTGACCACGCGCGCCGTGCGATCCACGCGATTGCGCTGATAGAGCTGCAGCGCTGCGGCTACCGTGTCGCTGCCCTCCAGTGCTCTGGCCAACACAGCGGCATCTTCGATCGCCATCACCGCCCCTTGCGCAAGGAATGGCAACGTCGGATGGGCTGCATCACCGAGCAAGGTCGCACGCGCGGTGCTCCAGTTGTAAATGGGCTTGCGGTTATTGAGCGCCCATCGATAGCACTCATTGCGATCGGCGGCATCGAGAATGCTTTGGATCATCGGATGCCAGCCCGCGTATTCCGCCTTCAATTCTTCCCATGGGCGCCGCTGCGTCCATGATTCGTCTTCCCATTCGGCGCGTTCGGGGCAGCCAACGAAATTGAGCACCCGTCCGGAACAAAGCCAGCAAAGCACAGCGTGATTCTTCGGGCCGCACCACACCGCGCCCACGAGGTCCATCGTGTCTTGCGGCAGATTCTCACGCGGCACGGTCAAACGCCACGCCACATAGCCGGTATAGGTCACCGGGGTCTCGCCCACGATCTGTGCGCGCACGGTGGATTTGATGCCATCCGCGCCGATCAACACATCGCCCTGCACGGTGGGGCCATCGGCAAGGCGCACTGTCACGCCACTAGCGCTCTCCGTAAAACCAGCGACCTTGCAATTGAGGCACATGCAGTTGGGATCGGGCGATGCGACCTTTTCCACCAGAATGCGATGCAGGTCGGCACGGTGCAGGTGGTAATACGGCGCTCCATGTTCCCGTCATGCGCTTGCGCGAACGGGATTTTGTGCATCAACTCGCCGGTATCGAAGCGGCGAAACTCGTATTCATTCGGCTTGACGGCGACCGCTTCGATGGCGCTCTTCAAGCCGAGGTCATAGAGCACCTTGACGCCGTTCGTGCTTTGCTGGATGCCCTCGCCGATCTCACCAAGCTTTGGCGCTTGTTCGAAGATCTGCACGTCAAACCCCTTGCGGAGCAGACATGCTGCGGCGGTCAATCCACCAATGCCTGCGCCTGCGATCAATACACGTCCCTTGCTCACCCTAGGGTCCTCATTGATTCCATACCTGCCTTGCCACCTCAACGACGCGTTCGAGCTTGCGCTTCTGATCATCAGATGAAATGAGATTGCCGACGACATCGGAGGCGAATCCGCACTGGGGGCTGATCGCAAGCTGGTCGAGCGGCAGAAACTTGGCCGCGGCGTCGATGCGACGCTTCAGTTCATCAACCGATTCGAGCGCTGCCACCTTGGTACTCACCAAACCCAGCACCACCGTTTTCCCCTTGGGGACGAATCGCAACGGCTCGAATCCCCTCCCCCCCCCCCCGCGGACTATCGTATTCGAGGAGAAAGCGTTGATGCGGCAACTCATTGAACAGCCGCTCGGCAATCTCATCATAGGTGCCTTCGCGATGCCACATGCTGCGTTGGTTGCCGCGACACAGATAAATGCCGAATGTGACGCCGGGAAATCCCTTGGTAATCGCCGCATTCGCTTTGATGGAGCGGGTGAAGTTGGCCGGTGGATGTTCGCCGCGTGCGCGCATCGCTTCGAGCGAGGGCGGATCCACATAGGCGGTATAGCCCGGTTCATCGATATGAATGTAACGACAACCGGCATCGACCAGCGACTGCACCATCTGACGTTGGATCGCGACCACATCCTCCATGAACGCATCCATGGTCGCATACACCGCACGCGAAGCCTGGTGATCGAAGCGTTGACCGATGCGATCCGGTCCGATAATGGCCACCTTGACCGGCTTTTTCGCGAAGGGCCGGATGCGCTGGTATTCCTCGAGCGGCACGTTGCGGACCATATGGATCCGCTCATTCACCGGGCGTCGATGCGACACCGGCGTGCCGGCCCCGTGCAGATCGGGAATTTCCCAGCGCTGATTCGGCTTTGCGCCTTCGATGCGCTTTTCATACAGCGAAACAGTTTCCTTTGCCGAGACGTAACCCCCCACGGCAAGCCCGAAGCTATCCTGAAAATTGAGGCGACTCAACTCGCCGTCGCTGATGACATCGAGCCCCACCAATTCCTGCAGCTGCACGGCTTCCTGCACCAAGGATTCCTCGATGCGTGCAAAGCCCGTTGCATCGAGCGTGCCCGCCTCCAGCCGCGTACGCGCTTCCCGCCACGACGCGGGCCGCAACAGGCTACCAACCACATCTGTTCGCATTATTGCCTGATCACTCAATTTTACAACTCCATTGTTTCGTCGCCCCGCAAGCGGCAGAATACCGCAACACGTCGTCAACGCATTCCCGGAGACCGCAATGACCGCCACACCAGCCTGGGTACCCACCGCCGATATCATCCGCAGGGCGAAGGTCACCCACTATATGCAGTACCTGCGCGAGAAACGCGGCCTGGATTTCAAGGACTACGATGCGTTATGGCGCTGGTCGGTCGATGATCTACCGGCGTTCTGGGATTCGATATGGCAGTACTACGACATCCGCGCCTATTCGCCGCCGACAAAAATTCTTGGCAAGCGCACGATGCCGGGTGCGGAGTGGTTCCCGGGGGCGACGCTCAACTATATCGATCAGGTGTTCCGGCATCGCTCGAGCGCACGCCCGGCCATCATCGCTGGCAACGAAGCGGGGGCATTGAAGCCGCTCGCCTGGGCCGATCTCGAACAACAGGTGGCCAATCTTGCGAACGCCCTGCGTGGCATGGGTATCCAGCAGGGCGACCGGGTCGTCGCGTTCATGCCGAACATTCCCGAGACGATCATCGCCTTCCTCGCCGCGGCAAGCCTTGGCGCGACTTGGTCGGTCTGTTCGCCCGATATGGGGCCAGTGAGCGTGCTCGATCGCTTCAAGCAGATTTCACCGAAAATATTGTTCGCAGTCGATGGCTATCGCTACGGTGGCAAATCCTTCGATCGCCGCGAAGTGGTGCGCGAGTTGCAACAGGGCCTGCCCACGCTGGAAAAGCTGGTACTCCTGCAAAATCTCGACCCGACGGTGCGAGCGGCGCAATTCGATCGAGCCGTCGATTGGGCCGGGCTCCTCACCGGCAATGCCAAGCTCGCGGTGGAACCGGTCCCCTTTGATCATCCGCTGTGGGTGGTGTATTCGTCAGGCACGACCGGCATTCCAAAGCCGATGGTGCATGGGCATGGCGGCATCATCCTCGAACATGTGAAGGTGATGGGGATCCACAATGATCTGGGCCCTGACGATATCTATCACTGGTTTTCCAGCACGAGCTGGTTCATGTGGAACCTGCATATCGCGGGCATGCTGGTCGGCACGCCGGTCGCGATCTACGACGGCAATCCGGGTTTCCCGGATTGGGGCGCGCTCTGGCGCTTCGCAGGCAAGGCGAGCGTCACATTGTTTGGGGCGGGTGCAGCGCTCTTTCTTTCGTGCCTGAAAGCAGGCATCGAACCGAAGAAAATTGCCGATCTGTCGAAGCTGCGCGCAGTCGGCTCGACGGGATCGCCCTTGCCACCGGAAGGCTACCGATGGATCTACGATAACGTCGGTGCGCAGGTGTGGCTTGCGCCAATGAGTGGCGGCACCGATCCGGCCACCGCATTCATCGGCGGCATTCCAACCTTGCCGGTGGTGCTGGGCGAAATGCAGGTCAAGTGCCTGGGCTGCAAGGTCGCCGCGTTCGACGACGACGGCAAGGAGATCATCGACGAAGTGGGCGAGCTCGTTTGCACCGAACCGATGCCGTCGATGCCGCTTTACTTCTGGAACGATCCGGGCGGCCGGCGTTATCACGACAGCTATTTCGATATGTATCCGGGCATCTGGCGGCATGGCGATTGGATCAAATTCACGCCGAGCGGCGGCTCCATCGTCTACGGGCGATCGGATGCGACCATCAAGCGCCACGGCATTCGTATGGGCACGGCTGAGATCTATCGCATCGTTGAAGAGATCCCGGAGATCGTCGACAGCCTGGTGGTCGATCTGGAGTACCTCGGCCGCGAATCGTATATGCCGCTTTTTGTTGTGCCGCGCCCAGGCACTGCGCTCGACGAGGCACTGCGCGCGAAGATCAAGGACCGTATTCGCACTGGGTTGTCCGCGCGCCATGTGCCGAACGATATCTTCCAGATCGATGAGGTACCACGCACGCTGTCGGGCAAGAAGCTCGAATTGCCGATCAAGAAACTGCTGCTCGGACACAGCATCAACAAGGTGGCGAATTCGGATTCAATGGCCAATCCGGGGAGTCTCGCGTATTTCGAGGCGTTTGCGAAGCGGCGGGCGGCGGGCGGTTGATCTACACCACTCGTGCTTCGTCGATCGGCAATTTACGCAACGCGCGGATCATATCTTCCGGTGTGATCGGCGTCCGGTTGAATTCGACACCAAGATCGGTAAGCGCATCGCACACCGCATTCGCGATCGCCACGGGTGGCGCGATCGCGCCGCCTTCACCGAGCCCTTTTACCCCCAACGGATTGAGGAGCGATGGCGATTCCTGGTGGGCCACCTTGATTCTTGGCACGTCCAAAGCGTTTGGGAGCAAATAATCCATCATCGATGCATTGAGCAATTGCCCCTCGCGATCGTAGGTAAAACCTTCCAGCATCGCCCCGCCGATCCCTTGCACCGCGCCGCCGATGATCTGGCCTTCGGCGAGCAACGGGTTCACGACCACGCCGCAATCATGCGCGATGGCATAGCGCTCGAGCCGCACATGTCCAATACCCATATCGATTTCGACGATGACGGCGTGCGCGGCGTACGACCAGGTGACGGTTGAAGGCTCCCAGTAATACGTCTCTTCGAGCCCGGCGTCCATATCCTTGGGCCGCTGACTATCCGGCCCCGGACGCGCTGCCCGCGCGACCTCAGTAAGCGTCATCGACACACCCGGCACCCCCACAACACTCACTTTCCCGTCACGAAGCTCAAGATCGCCCGGCGAACATTCCAAAACATGGGAGGCGAGTGCAAACACCTTCTTCTTCAGGCGCTCGCTAGCAACATGGATCGCAGCGGATAAATTCACGGTCGATCGACTCGCGAGCGTGCCAAAGCCCATCGAGATCACCGAGGTGTCGGCGAATGCAAGGACGACATCCTCTGGCTTTACCCGCCATTGGTCGGCTGCGATCTGCGCGAAGATCGTCTCCATGCCCTGCCCTTGCGGACACGAACCTGACGACAGATAAATCTTTCCAGACGGATCGATGCGGAGCGTCGCGCCTTCAAACGGCCCGACGCCGGTGCCTTCGGTGTACATCGCCACGCCGATGCCGAGCCGCCTGCCCGCGGTGCGCGCCGCTTGCTGCCGAACGCGAAAGGCCTCCAGTCCACCGACTGCGGTCAATGCCTGCTCCAACGCGCGCGGATAATCGCCCGTGTCGTAGACGATCGGTTCACCGTCGCGATACGGGATGCCCATCGGATAGGGCATTTCGTCCGCGCCGATCAGATTGCGGCGGCGCACCTCAGCAGGTTCGATGCCCACCTCGCGCGCAATGAGATCCATCATGCGCTCCATCACCTGCGCGGCTTCCGGGCGACCGGCGCCGCGATAGGGTGCGTTGGGGACTTTGTTCGTCACGACGATGCGCGCATCGACCGCGAAGTGTTCGATCTTGTAGGGCCCCATCAAGTGGGACGCGGTGTTGTAGGGAATCGCGATGCCCACCGGATTCCACGCGCCGCAGTCCATTATCATGCGATCGCGGAACGCGAGGATGCGCCCGGTGGCGTCGAACGCCACTTCGGCCTCATGAATCTGATCACGCGAATGGCACGCGCTTTGCAAATGCTCCCGTCGATCCTCGATCCATTTCACCGGTCGCCCGATGCGCCGCGCCAGAAACGGCATGATGAGATCTTCCGGATACACATGACCCTTGGTACCGAATCCGCCGCCCACATCGAGTGCGATGCAACGCACGCGCGCCTCTGCGATACCCAGTGTCAACGCGGCTTCGCGGCGCACCCAGTGCACCACCTGGGTCGACGACCAGATGGTAAACGCATCGGTGCGCGGCTCATGCATTGCGGCGACCCCGCGACACTCCATCGGCACCCCTGCATAGCGGTGATGCCGAAAACGGCGCTTCAAGGTGCGCGGCGCGGTGGCGAAAGACTTGGCGACATCGCCTTTTCCCACTGAGAATTCGGCCAGCAGGTTGGTCCCATTTTTCTCATGCAGCACGGCACTCGTTGCTGCCAGGGCTTGTTCAACATCGACCACCGCCGGCAGAAACTCATACTCAATTTGCACGAGCTCCGCCGCGTCTTCGGCGAGATAAGCGCTTTCGGCGACGATGACCGCCACCGCCTCGCCGACATGGCGCACCTTATCCCAGGCCAGCAACGGCTGGCGCGGATCAAACACCTTGTGCGGCACCGACGTGCGCCATTTCTTGGGCAGCGGTAATTGCTGGTCCTGCACCGGCGGCAATTCGCGCGCGAGTTCGATGCCACTCATTACGAAATGCACACCTGCCGCCTCCGCCGCTTGCGAAAGATCGACCGATTTGATGCGAGCGTGGGCGGCCGTGCTGCGCACGAACACGACATGCAGCATGCCCGGCAGTTCGAGATCATCGACATACTGGCCCTTGCCACGAAGTAGCCTGGCGTCCTCGCGCCGTAGCATGGAACGCCCAACGTAATTCGATTGCGCGGCTGGCTTCATTCGGGACTCGGCGCTCCGGCACGGTTTGATTGCATCGATGCGGCAACTCTACACGAAGTGCTCCGACGGATCGAAGGGCGAGAGCCCGAGCCGAGCCAGCCGTTTCCAATTCAGGTTTGATCCTGAACGAGTCGAGCGGGAAGTCGATGGTTGATTGGACCGGCAGTGTAACCGGGACCGATGGTGCGGTGGCTGAGTGCCGATTGGTCGAGCGCGATTGAGGCGATGGCGTGTGTCTTTGGGTCGGTTTGTTGTTGGGGTTTTAAAACATATCTACCGGGTTTTAAGGGG
>SHXR01000024.1 GCA_009693235.1 Betaproteobacteria bacterium
CCCATATGAGTAGACTTCTTCATGGTGGTTGAGCTTTCTTCGGTTCAGGTTGAGGATGTCAAGAACCCGCATTCTGGGCCCTCGATCGTTTCAACCACCAACTCAACCTTCAACTACGGGCGGGACATGCTCGGCTGATTACGCGGGATAGCTTAATCAGCGTTTCCTTAGTTGTTGGCGAGGCCCTTCCGAAGTAAGGCCGCGACCAGTTCGTTCATCGGCAACGCTTGCTCAGTGGCCGCTGCATGCAATTGCGCGATGAGCTCGCTGTCGAGTTTGCAGGCGAACGGCACCAGGCCAAGGGCTTGATCGCGTTTGCGCTGTTCCCGTTTGTCGAATGCGGTGGCCGCGCCTTGTCCATAGCGATCGGGCGTTGCACCGCCGCGCATACTCGACACGATTTGTTTTGCTTTGTTCTTTTCCAGGTCGGTCTTTTTCATTTCAATTCTCAGAGGGAGCGTCGATGCCGGCGAGTTCGGTGCATCGCGGCACTGGCGCTGGGCGGATCGTTCCGCGGGCTATTGTCAAAGGCGCGTCCCAATGGTGCAGGACAGCGGAAGGGGGGGCGATCATCGCATGCTGGCGAATTTCCTGGATCGGGCACCCGGTTGATGGAACGCTGCGGACCCACTGGCCGCATCGCCTGCCTGACGTGATTCGCTGATTATTTCGGGAAAAGATCCACAACCGCACGCGCCGGGCGCCCGACAATCGGACCCGCGAACGAAACCCTGATCCGACCATCATCGAGCCAACCCTCACCGTGGCAGCCCAATGAATCATCACGATGTTGTGCGTGGCGTCGTCGGGTTAGCGTCCCTACTGCTGTGCGGAGGGGTGCTCGCGAATTGCCCTGAGCGCGCCGGTTTGAGTGATGCCCGCATCGGTGGCGCGGCCGGCCGGCCGGCCGGCCCTTGTGGTTGGCGTGATCACCGATAGTTCGCGACTGTGCATAAACGGGCTGTCGATCCAAACGGACGCGGACACCATCCTCTCGATCGATGGACGGATCGCTCCGCTTCGTGCGCTTGCCGATGGGCAAATCGCGGCGGTATCCGTTACCGCCATCAAAGGCGCGCTACGGGCCAACCGCCTCGTCGTCTCGCATGAACTCATCGGTCCGGTCACCGACATCGATAGCGCCGGCGCCGAATTGAGCGTGATGGGCCAGCGTATCGTGCTGCGGCCGAGCGCATTACGCGCACCTGGCATGGCGACGCTGGCGGGGCTGAAATTGGGCGACGTCGTGCGGGTCAGCGGGATGCGGAACGGGCGGGGCGAGATCGATGGAACGCGGATAGACGTCGCGCCGCGCGCCGAGACGGCAATGATCGTTGGTCGCTATAGCGTTGATTCGAACCGACCCCCATTCCTTGCAGGAATTCGTCTGCGCTTTTTCGATCGGGCGCCGGCCGATGCAGAGGTGCATGAAAAAACGGTGCGGATGAGCGGGCGTTGGACCGGCGCAGAATTGGTGGTCGAGCAGGTCGCGATCGAACCGGTGGCATCGCTGCTCGGTCGGGCGGAGTGCGCGTTATTGCAAGGATATTCGTCCAACAGCAAGGCGGGCATCCTGCTCGCAGGCTTGGTCGTTCGGTTTGGACCCGGCACGCGGTTCGACAATGGCGATCGCCGGAAGCTGCGGACCGACTTGGAAGTGACTGCGACCGGACCCATTCGCGCGGACGGTCAGCTCGAAGTGGAGCGTCTAGTCCTTGGCGAACTGCGCCCGGTTGCGGCGCGCGGTGTCATCGTGCCGCGTGCAATGCAGGCAGCGAGGTAGCCGCAGCTGGAAACAAAAAAGCCCGGCGAACCGGGCTTTTAAAATCACGTCGCTCTACTTACGCGACGGGCTTGATGTTTGACGCCTGTTTGCCCTTGGGGCCAGTCGTGATGTCAAAAGACACCTTTTGATTTTCAGCCAACGTTTTGAAGCCTTGACCTTGAATCGCCGAGAAATGTGCGAACAGATCTTCGCCGCCACCGTCGGGGGTGATGAAGCCAAAGCCTTTCGCGTCGTTAAACCACTTGACTGTACCAGTTGCCATATCGTGTCGTTCCAATAAAGTTTAGTAGGAAAATCCGGGCATAGCCCGTTCTTGCGCGACGATCAAGGCAGAGCAGCTGGTCGTACCGAAATACCGAACTTGGAGAACAACAGGGGTATGCGGAGGGTAATAGCGTGACAAGCGAGACACCAAACTTGAAGTACGTGCGAGGGCGAGGCTAGGGCAATCGGCCATCGGATGCAAGCTTTTTTTAAGCTAGTTAGCGATCGACTCTGCGCGCGGGGTCAATCACTAGGCAGCTATCTAGACCGGGATCGGCACTGCTCGACGCCTGCGCGGCTGGTCGGGTCGCCCAGCCGCGGATGGGCGCGCTACGATCGCGATTGTGCTGCTCCTTCACCATGCCGCCCTTTCACCACTGCAACGAGATCCATGGCCTCCTATCAGTGCCTCGTTGGTAGACGCCGACACGAATTTGGCGATCTTCGCACGCTGCTGGCGAAGGCGAGTCCGCGTCGGTCAGGCGATCAGTTGGCAGGGATTGCCGCGCAATCGGATGAAGAGCGTGTTGCAGCGCGGTGCTGTCTGGCGGATGTGCCGCTGCAAACCCTGTTGGAACAGCCGCTTGTCCCCTATGAGGATGACGAGGTAACCCGGCTCATCGTCGATTCGCATGACCAGTTTGCCTTCGCGCCGCTCCGTGGCTTGACCGTGGGGGGGGGCTTTCGCGAATGGCTGCTCTCCTATGACACCGATGTAAGGCAGCTCGCCCAGGCAGCGCGGGGCATCACCCCCGAAATGGCGGCGGCGGTAGCCAAGCTGATGCGCAATCAAGACCTGATCCTCGTCGCCCGCAAATGCCAGGTCGTCTCGAGATTTCGGAATACGCTCGGTTTGCCGGGACGGCTGGCCATCCGTCTGCTGCCCAATCATCCGACCGACGATCCGCAAGGAATTGCGGCGACCATTGTCGACGGGCTCCTGATGGGGGCTGGCGATGCGGTGATTGGCATCAATCCGGCCACCGATAGCGTCGATCGAGTTATCGATCTCGTGCGGATGCTGGACGAAGTGCGCACTCGCTTTGAGATTCCCACGCAATCCTGCGTGCTCGCGCATGTGACCAGCACTTTGCAGGCGATCGAGCGGGGCGCGCCGGTCGATCTGGTGTTCCAGTCGATCGATGGAACGGAAGTGGTCAATCGGAGCTTCGGTGTTTCGATCAAATTGCTGGAAGAGGCGCAAGACGCCGCACGGTCCCTCAAGCGGGGCGGCGATCAGGTTATGTACTTCGAGACCGGTCAGGGCAGTGCGCTCTCAGCCAATGTCCATCACGGCATCGACCAGCAGCCTTGCGAGGCCCGTGCCTATGCGGTGGCGCGACATCTCGATCCGTTTCTCGTCAATACGGTGGTCGGGTTTATTGGCCCCGAGTACCTTTATGACAGCAAACAGATCATTCGCGCGGGGCTGGAAGATCACTTCTGCGGCAAGCTGCTCGGCCTGCCGATGGGCTGCGATGTCTGCTACACGAATCACGCCGAGGCCGACCAAGACGACATGGACACGCTCATGACGCTGCTCGGCGTGGCAGGCTGTAACTACTTCATGGGGGTGCCGGGCGCCGATGACATCATGCTCAACTATCAGAGCACGTCCTTCCACGATGCGCTCTATATCCGGCAGGTGCTCGGATTGCGGCCGGCGCCTGAATTCGAGGCCTGGCTGGAGCGGATGGGGATCGCTCGCGACAACCGGCTCCGGGAGCCGGAGCGTTTGCATCCTTTGCTCCGCGGCTACCTTCTCGCGGGCGGTTAGCGCGCATGGACGACGCACCCGATACACCCATTCCCGGCGCGGCCTGGTTGGCCCTGAAAGCGCGGACTGCGGCGCGGATTGCCCTGGGGCGAAGCGGTGGCAGTCTGCCAACCCGCCCGCTGCTCGATTTTCAGCTCGCCCATGCACGGGCGCGCGATGCGGTGCATGCGCCCTTCGATTCAGGCAGTCTGGCTCTGCAGGCCGCCCAAAGTGATGTTCCGGTCACATGCGTGCAAAGCAGGGCGACCGATCGAACCACCTATCTGCAACGCCCGGATCTGGGCCGTCGATTGGATTCTCCGTCGCGTGAACGGCTCGCAGCGTTGCACGCGCAGCCCGCCGATGTCGCGTTCGTCATCGCCGATGGCCTGTCCACACGCGCCGCCGAACGCCATGCGCTGCCCGTCGTGGCGCTTGCGAGCACCGTGCTGGCCTCTTGGGGCTGGACGATGGCGCCCCTGATCATCGCGACGCAGTCACGCGTTGCACTGGGCGATGAAATCGGCGCGCTTCTCAACGCCGGATTGGTGGCGATGCTGATTGGCGAGCGGCCGGGTTTGTCAGCCGATGACAGCCTTGGCATCTATCTCACCCATGCGCCCTCTATCGGCCGGACCGATACGGAACGCAACTGCATCTCGAACATTCGCCCAGGTGGTCTCACTTATGCGGAGGCCGCGCACAAGCTCTTGTATCTGCTGCGCGAAGCGCGGGCGGGCGGGCTCACCGGCGTGGCGTTGAAAGATGATAGCGATCGGGTGATGAGGCTGGTCGGTCCTGACGCTTAGCGTTCCGCTGGAGCCAGCTTTCTCGGCAGCGCGCGCTCGCCACCTGCCATCAGGCGATCGAATTCCACTGCGACGCTTTCATCTTCTTCGAGCACCTTGCCCGCATCGCGGTCCCCATAGTGAATGACGCCCATGGCGGCGTAGGCTTTTTGCACTGCGGGGCTCCACAGGCCAATATCGCGCACGATGGGCACGATGCGGCTGAACAGGCGCATGCGACAACGCAGCGTGTTGTCCGATCCGGTCACGGCGGCCACCGCATCTTTGGGGTCGAGGCCAAGATGCGCCCACATTTCTTCGGTGTTCAGGCGATCGCGCATCAGAAAGGAGGCCTCGATGACGAAGTCTTCCCGTTCGCGTCGTTCCGATGCGGTGAGTGACGGATAAAAATCGCGCAAGGCATAGCGCCCAAAGGCCACATGCCTCGCTTCGTCTTGCATGACGTAAGCATTGATCGCCGCGCAGAGCGGATTCTTCGCATAGTCGCGAATCCGCTGGAATGCAGCAAGGGCCAGCCCCTCGATCAGGACTTGCATGGCGAGGTAAGTGAAATCCCAGCGACGATCGGTGATCGCTTTGTCTAGCAGCACGCGAAGGGGCGCGGTGATCGGATAGCAAAAGCGGAACTTCTCGGTCAACAGCCGGCGGTAGGCTTCGACGTGGCGCGCCTCGTCCATTACCTGGGTGGCGGCATAGAACTTCGACTCTATGCGCGGAACGTCTTGCACGATCTTGGCCGAACAGATCAGTGCGCCCTGTTCACCATGCAGAAACTGCGACAGCTGAAATACTTGACTGTGATAGCGCACATCTGATTGCTGCTTGGCACTCAGCTTGTTCCAGAAGGGCGTGCCGTGCACCGGCAACAGCGCATCGTCGATCTGCATCGGATCGTCCGGATCGACCTCCAAACTCCAATCGATGCGCTGGTCGACGTCCCATTGTTGCTGCTTGCCCTTGGCATAGAGGCGCAGGAGATCATCGCTCGTGGCGTCATAGTCCCAGGTGAAGCTCACGCTGTTGCCGCCCTCGATCTGCCAATGGGTCTCTTCAACGGGCAGCGTGTAACGATGGAGCATTGACATGAAGTTCCTCTCGCCTCCAACCAAGAAGTCGTCGACCACTGACAGCCTACACGATTCTCCGCACGCTCTTCGATAGCGACGCCTTCCCCGCTGTGGTTCAATCAGGGCATCCGCTTGAGGAGAACCCCGTGCCATTCCAATCGCCACCCCGCCCGGTACGTCATACCGACCCGTTAGAGGAAGCCGCCATGCT
The DNA here is from genome assembly GCA_009693235.1 of Betaproteobacteria bacterium. Lineage (GTDB taxonomy): Bacteria > Pseudomonadota > Gammaproteobacteria > Burkholderiales > SG8-39 > SHXR01. Next base: position 5,894 of record SHXR01000024.1, read on the forward strand.
CGATGCCATTGACCGCTGGCTCGAGAAAGATGTCCGACCGCACGTCATGAAACTCGAACATGAAGACATCTGGCCGGCCGCCATGGTCGAGCGGATGAAGGAGTTTGGTCTGTTTGGCGCGGTGATCGATCCGCAATGGGGCGGACTGGGGTTGTCGGCCTCCACTTACGCCAAGATCGTGACGCGGATTTCGACCGTGTGGATGTCCCTCACCGGTATCTTCAATTCGCATTTGATGATGGCCACCCTTATCGAGAAATTCGGCACCGACACACAGAAGACGCGCTGGCTGCCCCGCATGTGTTCCGGTGAATTGCGCGGCGGGCTCGCGTTGACCGAACCCGATGCGGGCACCGATCTGCAAGGGATCCGCACGCGAGCCGTGCGCAATGGCGACCATTACGTCGTCAATGGCACCAAGACCTGGATCTCCAACGGCATTCAGGGTTCGGCGTTCGCAGTACTGGTGAAAACGGACCCAAACGTGCAGCCGGCCCGCAAGGGCACCTCGATGTTCATCTTTGAGAAGGGGGAAGGATTCGCCGTTTCACGCAAACTCGAAAAGCTTGGCTACAAGGGCATCGATTCAGCGGAGCTGGTGTTCGATCAATTCAAGGTACCGGTCGACAACCGGATCGGCGCTGAGGGTGAGGGGTTTTATCTTGCGGTGAGCGGCCTGGAACTTGGCCGTATCAATGTCGCGGCGCGTGGTGTTGGCATCGCCAAGGCAGCGCTCGACGAATCGCTCCGTTACTCGCAAATGCGCAAAACCTTCGGCAAGCCGATCTGCGAACATCAAGCCATCCAGCTCAAGCTTGGCGAGATGGGCACGCGCTATGAAGCGAGCCGATTGCTGGTCGAGCAGGCCGCCATAGCGTATGACGAAGGGCGCCGCTGCGACATGGAAGCAGGCATGGCGAAATATTTTTCCTCCGAAGCGGCGCTTGAGAATGCCACGGAAGCGATGCGGATCTTCGGCGGCTATGGCTATTCAAAGGAATTCCCGATCGAGCGGTTCTATCGTGATGCGCCCTTGATGTGCATCGGCGAGGGGACGAATGAGATGCAGCGCATCATCATCGCCCGGCAGCTGATCGAGAGAAATAAAATTTAGATGGCCACGATCGAAACCATTGCCTGGTCCAACGATCTGCGCACGATCGCCGCCCGCTTTGGTGATGCGCCGGTTGTCACCGATGGCCAAACCAGTCTGAGTTTCACGGACCTCTCGCGTCGGGCGCACGCGCTCGCCCGCAAGCTCATGTCGATGGGGATCGCGGCCGGCGAATCCGTGGCGATATCAGTTCCCAACTGCAACGATGCCGTCTGGGTGAGTTATGGTGTGACGATTTCGGGTGCAGCCGAGACACCCCTCAACACCGTCATGACCGACACCGAAATCGCGTGGTTTGCCTCGCTCGCGAAATTTCGCTACGTCGTGACGCATGCGGCGCGCGCGCGTAGTTTTTGTGCGATGGGATACGAGCCCATTACCATCGAGAGCATCGGCGACGACGATGATGGCGCGCCGCTACGGCCGGTTGATGCGAACGCGCGGGGCCGCATTCTTTCATCGTCGGGCACGACCGGGCGGCCCAAGGCACTGCTCTATTCGCATGGCCGGCGCTGGTTGGCGCATACGATGCTGAAGCAGGCACTACCCTATGCGCCGCATCCGGGATCGTGCGTATTACTGATGACGCCGTTTCCCCATGGCGCCGCGCTGATGACCTACGCATGGGCCGATTTCGGCGGTACCGCGATCTTGCTGAACGGCATTGATGCGGCACGCGTCGGCCCTATCCTGGAGGGCGGCGCGGTCGATGCCGTGTTCGCACCGCCCACCGTGATCAATAAATTGTCTGAAACATTCCCTGGGCGCCGCTTTGATGGCGTGCGCTGCGTTTTCACCGGTACACAAACACTGACGCCAGCGACCTATGCACGGGCAAAAGCGATGTTCGGCCCAGTGGTTCGCGTGACCTATGGGAAGGGCGAGTGCACGAATCCGATCACTGTTCTCGCGCCGGCCGACACCGATCGCGTCTACACCGAAGAGGCCGATCGATCGGGCGCCTGTCTCGGGTGGCCGGGGTTTGGCGTTGAGATCGCTGTGCGTAATGAAGCAGGCGTCTTGCTAGCTATCGGTGAGGAAGGCGAAATTTTCTTGCGTGCGCGCCACATGTACATCGGTCATATCGACGCCAATGGCTTTCAACCCATCCCGCCTGAGGGTTGGCACCAGACGGGCGATCTTGGCTATTTCGATGAGCGCGGTCGCGTGTGGCTGACCGGTCGTGCAGCCGATGTGATCAAGTCGGGCGGCTACAAGGTGAATCCCGAAGAAATCGAAATAGCGCTCGGCGCGGTGGCCGAATGCGGCCAGATCTGCATCACTTCGATACCGTCGGCGTATTGGGGCGAAGTGATCGTCGCAGCAGCGGAACATGTTCGGGGGGATTGGGCGGCGACTGCCTCCGAGCGCTTGGCAAGCCTCTCCAAATACAAACATCCCAGGGCGTTTGTGGCGCTCGATGCGCTACCGCGTAATCCGCAGGGCAAAGTCAGCCGGCGCGCCGTGCGCGATAAAATCCTGGAACGCTATACGCTGGAGGACGGGTCGCGGCCGGTGCTGGTGGCCAAGGGCTAGCCGGGCGCGGCGGCTCATCTGCCCGACACAGGCGATAATGGCATCCATTGATCTTTTCCTCATTCGCGACCGCGATTGAGGACTGACTTCACCCTCGCCCCTTGCGGGAGAGGGCCGGGGAGAGGGGGATAAGCGTTCCCTCGATCAATGTCAGCTGATTTGAAACGCTCGACATGCACTCAACAGGAGTAACCATGGACGGACTCACTACACAGATCGCTCGCTTCGTCGCGCAGCCGGGTTTGGACCCGCTACCCGCCGCCGCAGCACACATCATTCGCTCCGGATTCATCGACACGATTGCCACCATGCTTGCCGGTCGCGACGAGCCGGTGACGCGCATCATGATCGAGCGTGTACGGGCCGGCCGGTCTGCGATTGCCGAGGCAAGCTTATTGCTCGGCAAGGAACATGCGAGCGCGCAAGATGCGGCACTCGTCAATGCCGCTGCAGGCCATGCGCTTGATTACGATGATGTCGCGCTCTCCGGACATCCGAGCACGGTGCTCGCCCCGGCCGTATTGGCCGAAGGCGAAGCGATCGGGGCGTCGGGCGCCGCCGTGATGCGCGCTTATCTGGTGGGATATGAAGTGTGGGCCGAACTGATCGGTCGCGACGCCGATTCAATCCATACCAAGGGCTGGCATCCAACCGGCGTGTTCGGGACGGTGGCCGCCGCTGCCGCGGTTGCGAATCTGCGCAAGCTCAAGGTCGAGACGGCGCGGCATGCGATCGCCATTGCCGCGAGTATGTCATCGGGATTGACCGCCAATTTCGGCACCATGACCAAGCCCTTTCACGCCGGCCGCGCGGCAGCGAATGGCATCGAAGCAGTACGGCTTGCGATGGCCGGTCTCACTGCTTCGGCCGACATCTTTGAGCATCAAGGTGGATTTCTCCATGCGTTATCGCCAAACGGCACCACCGACCGCAACACACCTGCTGTGAATCTCGGTAAGGAGCTCGCGCTGCTGGAGAACGGCCTTTCGATCAAGAAATATCCGATGTGCTATGCGACGCACCGGGTGATCGACGGCATGCTCGATCTCGTCACCAAGCACGACATCAAGGCGCCCGATGTCGATCGCGTCGAAGCCACCATCGGCGTACCGCAGGCCGGCATGCTCCGCAACCACGCGCCGGTCACTGGTTTGGAAGCCAAATTCAGCTTGGAGTTTGGCGTGGCATCGGCCATGGTCGCGCGCAAGGTTGGACTGGCCGAGCTGACCGACGAATTCGTCAATCGCGCGCCGGTGCGTGATGCAATGAAGCGTTTGTCGATATCAACCGTCGACACACGCTGTCCGCTCGAAGCGGGATTCTCGATGCATGATCGGGTCGTGGTGCGTTTGAAAGACGGCCGGAAGTTCGATTCCGGAGACATCCGCTTCGCGACCGGCAACGCGAAGGTCCCGTTACGTGATGAGGAACTGCGGGTGAAATTCATGGATTGCGCGCGTGGCGTGCAGCATCTTGATCCAGTCACCTTGTTTGATCGGCTCTCCCATCTTGAGTCGGTCGGCAATGTGGCAGAGCTCGTCGCCATTCAGGCCGGAAAGCAAGCCGCGTAGGTGCGTGCACAGACGGCGGGCAACTGACGCCGGTGTCTCGTCGAAAGGATTGCCGCGTGGAAGAACGCGTTTCATTTATTTCAGATGGCCTCAAGATCGCCGCCGTCTTGCAGCGGCCGGAGGGCGCCCAGCGCTTCCCCGCCTTCGTGCTCCTGCATGGTTTTGGCAGCAACAAATCCGGTGCATGGCTGAAGATCGCGGCCGACTTGATGGCAGAGTGGGGCTACGCAACCTTGCGGATCGATTTTCGCGGCTGCGGCGAAAGCGAAGGCCAAAGGGCGCGCGTGATTTGCCTGGAGCAGGTCGAAGATACGAAAAGCGCGGTGACCTACCTGCAATCGCGCCTCGATATCGATGCGGCGCGCATCGGCGTCTTTGGCCATAGCTTTGGTGCCGCGGTGGCGGTCTATGCGGGCGGCGTTGACAAGCGCATCGCGGCGGTCGTGTCGTCCGGCGGATGGGGCGATGGCGTCAAGAAATTTCGGAAGCAACACGAATCGCCCGAGGCCTGGAGGCGCTTTACCGACATGATGGAGCGGGGCAAGCGCGTGCGCGTCGAGACCGGGCAATCGATCATGGTGCCGCGCTTTGACATCGTGCCGATTCCACCGCATTTGCGCGGTAATCTCGCGGCGGGTTCGCATCTCGAATTCCCCTTCGAAGTGGTCGAGGGCATGTACAACTTTCGCGCGATCGATGTGGTGGCCGACATTGCGCCACGACCGTTGCTGTTGCTGCATCCGGCCAACGATTCGGTCACCCCCACCGAGCAATCGGTCGATCTCTTCAATGCCGCCAGGCAGCCGGCTGATCTGCATCTTTTTGCCGAGGTCGATCATTTCCTACTATCGGAAGGCAATCCGCTCGTCATCAATCTCACCCGCAACTGGTTGGAAAAGTATTTTCCGCCGCGGTCACGATGAGTGAGGGGGTGGTTAGTAAAGGTCCGACGCTGTTTGCATCGACGCGGTTGCATCACTTCGTCACCGACGTGTTCACCCGCGCCGGCATGACTAATCAACACGCGGGATACGTCGCCGACGCGCTGGTCTGGGCCAATCTGCGCGGCATGGATAGTCATGGTGCAATGCGGATTCCACGCTATATCGATCTGATCGATGCGGGCGATATCAATTCGCGTGCCAATATTCGCGTCGTTACCGAAACGCCAGCCTCCATCGTGCTTGATTGTGATCGTGCATCCGGTGCGGTGGCGATGCACGAAGCGGTGGCGCGATCAACGGCGCTCGCACGGCAAGTCGGTATCGGCAGCGTGTTTGTGCGTAAGACGACGCATACCGCCGCCGTCGGACATTTCACCCAGCAAGTGGCTAATCAAGGGATGGCCGCGATCGCGTTTGGCGGTTCATGGCCTAACATGGCGTATCACGGCTCGCGCGTAGCGGCGCTGTCGACCAGTCCGTTTTCGATAGCGGTGCCTGGCGGCAGTGGCGGTCCGATCATTCTGGATATCGCGACGGGTGCCATCTCGGTGGGCAAGCTGCGACAGGCGAAGCGCACCGGGCAGGCCATCCCGGAAGGGGTTGCGCTCGATAAGGATGGCAACCCGACCACCGATCCCCAGACCGCCCTGATTCCGTTGCCGCTTGGCGGGCCGAAGGGCAGTGGACTGTCGCTGATGATTGAACTCATCGCGAGCGTTCTGGTTGGCAATCCCATCCTCGCCGATGCTTTGGAAGGCAAGCCCGAAGGCAAACGCCATCGGCAAAACGCTTTTCTCCTTGCGATCGATGTCGCGCGTTACATGGACCTTGATCAATTTCGCGCCGAGGTTGAGCGGCTAGTGCGCGCGATCAAAGCCTTGCCAAAAGATGCTGCGACGGCGGAGATTCTCATGCCTGGCGAGCGAGGCGCCCGGATGCTTGCCAAGCGCACGCGCGACGGCGTGCCGATTCCGCCTGCCGTGGTGAAGGAACTCTCTGGCGTGGCGGGGCGGTTCGGTATTGATCCGCTCGTGCCGCTGTAAGGCGCGTATCCTCGAATGACCCTATGACAACCGCATCGTCATCAACCGCCATCCCACTCCAAGCCCTGGAATTGCTCGGGCGCTGGAATCGATTCGTCAAAGGGTTCAAGCCGTATGAGCCGTCATGCTCCTGTTGCGTGGGGATGGGGATTGAAACCGCCGATGATCTCGATGTCAGCCTGCTCTCCTATCTCAGCGAGAAATATATCGGAGATCTCGTGATGGGTGACATCCTGCGAACCGGCGCGGGTTACGAGATGGCGCGCGCGGGGAGTGTCGTGCGCTTGTTGCAGGCGTTTGCGAAACGCACCCTCGATGCGCCGGAATCAGCCCAGCAAACGGTGCTGGAAGATATTCGCATCGCGCTCGATACCGCTGAAGGGGTCGAGGCGTCTGCGTCTGCGCCTGCGCCGTAGAGGCAAAAGGCAAGGCCTGATGCCGTGGTCCGATCAAGCCTTCAGCTCCACCTTCAGCTCGTCAATGATCCTGAAGCGCCAGCGCGGCGGACGCACGGTCGGCCCGGCCCGCTCGAAATTCGGAAAGCGCGCGAGCAGTTTGCCGAATGCAAGCGACGCTTCCATGCGCGCGACGGCATTGCCGGCGCAGAAGTGGATGCCGTGTCCGAAGGCGATATGCCGGTTCGGATTACGCGCGATGTCAAACGCTTCCGGGTCTGGGAATTGGCGTTCGTCATGGTCCGCCGCACCGATGCCCAGATGGAAAAAAGTGCCGGCGGGAAAGCGCTCGCCGCCGATGTCGCAATCCACTTTGGCCTTGCGATTGCCGATCTGCAAAGGACTTTCATAGCGCAGCATTTCTTCAACGGCGCTCCGCAGCACCGACGGGTCAGCCGCGAGGCGCGCTCGCTGGTCCGGGAAACGCAGCAACAGATCAATGCCGTTGGTGATGAAACTGGTGGTGGTGTCGTGGCCGGCGTTGAGCATGAAGATGGCGCTGTGCAGGATTTCATCTTCGGCGAGACCGACGCCACCGTCGTGTTCCCGGATCAGCGTGTCGAGCACATCGGGCGCATCGGACGGAATGCTGCGCCTGCGTTTGTCAGCCATGAGGTCGCGAAGATAGGCCTTGAAGTCGAGCACCGCCTGATTGCCGGCCGCGAGTTGCTCGGGCGTGCGCACCGGTTCCAGGCCGCCCAAAATCATCGAGGCCCAATGGCGCAGCGGCTCGCGCTCCGGCGGCGGTACCCCGAGGAGGTCACACACCAGGTTGAGCGGGATGATCACCGCAAACTCGCTCATCACATCGATCACGCCGCGTTCAGCAGCACGGTCAAGCAGATCATCTACATTGGCCGCCACGCCAGCTTCCATGCGTCGCATCGCTTGCACGGAAAAGAACGGCTGGAGCAGACGTCGCACCCGCGTATGCGCCGGTGGATCGTTGAACACGAGCGAGTTGGTGTGATGTTCGTACAGCGGTGATTGGCCGAACTTGGGCAGGAAATCGACGTGCTTGTCGGAGCTGAAACGCTCGGCATCAGTGATGACGGCACGCACATCGTCATAGCGGGAGAGGAACACCGAGTCGTCCGGCTGGCGGGAGAGCGGTGCTGTATCACGCAAGCGCCGGTAGATTGGGTAGGGGTCGTTGGCGAAGGCCGCGTCGGCGTGTGCCAGTACGAAGGGCTCTGTGCCGGTGGTCGTGGGTTGCATCGTTGTCTCCGTAGCGTCTTGAAGGTCAGTGCGTTTAATACGCCCGCCCCGGCTGGGCTCAGTTCACGCAATGGCGCGGTGGAAAGATGATTACGCACATCACGACAAGTTGCGGCAAGCAGCGCTCCTTTGGGCACGCACCATCCAACGATTTTCCCGATCACGCAGCCGGCGCGTATGCCGGCTCCAGCGAGTCCGCCCTGTAGGGGACGCAGCGCACATTGCTGCATTCTCCTAGAATACCGTTTGCGAAGCCGAATGGTGATGCTGCCTTGTCCAATTCTGATTTTGAACCGGCTCTGCGTGAGCCGAACTAGGCATTCGCGAGGTTCGAAGGTTTCTAACCGCGAAAGGGGAGGATGATGAACATGCGTAGACGTGATTTGCTGATCGGTGCCGGCGCAGCCGGAGTGGTCTTCGCTTCCGGAGTACGCGCCCAGGCGACTTACCCGGCGCGCGCGCTGAGCTGGGTCGTGGGCTTTCCGCCGGGTGGCGGCGCCGACTCCGTGACGCGTCTTGTCGCAGCGAAGATGGCGCAGAACATCGGGCACTCGGTCCTCGTCGAGAATCGACCCGGCGCGAGCGGCATCATCTCCGCGCAGTATGTCGCGCAAGCGGGCGCCGACGGCTACACGCTCCTTGCGGTGGAGCAGGGCGTCATGATCTACAACGCGGCGCTCTACTCGAAGCTTCCGTACGACGCGGCGCGCGATTTCACGCCGGTCTCGAACATGATCCGCGCGCCGCTTGTCCTCGCGGTGCATCCGAGCTTTCCCGCCGCGGACTTCAAGTCGTTCGTCGAGCATGTGAAGAGCCAACCGGGCAAGCTCAACTACGCCTCGCCCGGTCGCGGCCTCACGCATCATCTCGGCATGGAAGCACTGAAGGCGCGCATGGGCCTCGATATCGTCGATGTGCACTACAAGGGCATCGCGCCGGCGATCCAAGACGTGGTCGCAGGTCAGATCCCAATGATCGTCGCCGACACAGTCGTTGCGTTGCCGCAGGTGAAGAGCGGCAAGCTGCGCGCGCTTGCGGCGTTCGCTTCCAAGCGGCTTGGTGTTGCGCCCGATATCCCCGCGCTCGGCGAGCTCGGGGTCGGAGATCTCGACATGGGGCCGATCGTCGGGGTCGTGGTGCCGCGCGCCACGCCGCGCGAGATCGTCGCGCGCCTCAATGCCGAAGTCGGTCGCGCGATTCGCGACCCCGAGGTGAGTGGCAGGCTCGCTGGCCTCGGACTGGAGATCGTACCGGGCCCGGCCGAGGAGTTCGCGGCATTCCTGCAGTCCGAATCGAATCGCTGGTTGCCGCTTGTGCGCAAGCTCAATATCAAGCTCGACTAATTTTAAAGGGGACGCTTTTAAAGGGGGCGTTACCCTTTATTTTGTTCGAATTGACGGTGGAATGCACTCCGCCCTGTCACGCTACGGTGCGCCAAGGGGTGGATGCTAATAGCGTGTCCTAATCCTCCGTCAACAACGACAGCCCAAGCATTGCCCGACGCTTAAGCCAAGCGCTTGGCCGATACCGCGGATCGCCGTAGAACGCATAGAGATTTTCCAATATGTTAAGGACGCGTTTGGGTCCCAGCGTATCGCCCATCGCGAGGGGCCCATCCGGATAGTTGAGGCCAAGGCGCACAGCGAGATCGATGTCTTGCGGCGAGGCGATGCGCTGCTGCGCGATGTCACACGCAATGGAAATGATCTGCGCGACGATGCGCGGCGCCACGAAGCCCGGACTGTCCTTGATCACCGAGACCGCCACGCTCTCGGCGGCGAGCATCGCATGCGCTGCATCGCGATATTCAGGCGCGGTGGCAGGCGATGTCATGAGCGTCCGGCGTTTGACGAGTGGGAAAAGCCCGTCGATGGCAACGGTGCGACGTGGATCGAGCCCCTGTTCCAGCACCGCGGTCGTCGTATCTTGCCCAAGTGGCGTCACCACGATCAGCGCATACGCCGATGGTTTCGCGCCGCCTTCGAATTCAACCCGCGTGTCGACGAACGCAGAGCGCACTTTTTCGGCGAAGGCGGGTTCAGCTTTGCTCACCCAGACGGGGAGCTTGTTGGCACGGGGCATCGGGGCATCGGCGTAGACGTTGGCGACGCCACTCGAATAATCATAGAACCCGCGCTTGGTCTTGCGGCCAAAGAGGCCGGCCGCGACACGTTGGGTGGCGAGCGGCGTGATTCGAAAGCGCGCTTCTTCGTAGAACTGGTGATAGATCGATTCCATCACCGCGTGGCTGACGTCGAAGCCGACCAGATCGCATAGCTCGAACGGTCCCATCCGAAATCCCGCGACGTCTTTCATGATCTTGTCGACATCATGAAATTCCGCGATGCCCTCCGAAATAATGCGCAGGGCCTCCGGCACGAACGCACGTCCTGCGTGATTCACGATGAAGCCCGGCATATCCTTCGCGCGCACCGGTGTATGGCCCATGCGGGTGGCAAGCTTACTAAGGGCGTCGCAGGTCGCGGGTTCCGTCATCGTGCCATCGACCACTTCCACTAATTTCATCAGCGGCACCGGATTGAAAAAATGGTAGCCCGCGACGCGACCGGGTTTTGCACACGCAGCCGCCATCGCCGTCACCGAGAGCGACGAGGTGTTGCTCGCGATGATCGCATCGGCGCGGACGATTGCCTCCAGCGCCTTGAACAGATCGCGCTTGGCATCGAGCCGTTCGATGATGGCTTCTATGACGATATCGCAGGGCGCCAGATCCGATAAGCTGGCCACGCCTTTCAAGCGGGCCATCGTGTCATCGAGCGCCTGTTTGGTGAGCCGCCCCTTTTCAACTTGTTTGGCGAGTACGTCGGCAATACTCGCGCGGGCCGCATCGACCGCACCCGCGTTGGCGTCGAACATGCGTGTTTCAATGCCGGTTTGCGCGGCGATCTGCGCGATACCCCGGCCCATGGTGCCGGTGCCGACAACGCCGACGATGAGGTTGGATTTGGTGGCGTCGATTGGCATCGTTGATCTCCTACAGCGTAAGTGCTCTCAAAAGTTCACCGCCGGGTATGCAGTCCATTCACTCTAACTTCGCCCCCGACAGCTTCACCAGATTCCGGAATTTTTCATACTCGGTGCGCATCACCGTGCCGAATTGCTCGGGCGTCCCACCTTGAATCGTGCGCACGCCAAAGCCTGTCATGCGCGCAGCGATGTCAGGATTGGCGAGCGCTGCGGCCACGCCCGCGTTCAGCTTGGCGATGACCTCTCGCGGCGTTCCGGCAGGGGCCAATACACCGAGCGACGAATACATCTCAAAGCCGGGGACACCGGCTTCATGCATGGTGGGCACATCAGGCAAGGCCTCGGAACGCTGTGGCATGCTGATTGCGAGAATCTTCACCTTGCCCGCCTTCACATGCTGCGCGACCGAGATGTAGCTGAGAAACGCGACTTGCACTTCGCCTGCGAGCAGCGCCTGGCCGCCGGGCCCCGCGCCCTTGTACGGAACATGCAGGATATCGGTGCCCGTCACCGATTTGAAGAGTTCGGTGGTGATGTGGTGGATCGAGCCGCTGCCCACCGATGCATACGACAGTTTGCCCGGCCGCTCCTTGGCATAGGCAATGAATTCAGCGAGCGTGTTGACCGGCACGCTCGGATGCACCGTGACATAGGTCGGCAGGATGGAAGTGAGGATGACCGGCGCGAAATCCTTCAGCGGATCAAAGGGAAGCTTCGCGAACAGATGCGGATTGATGGCGAAATTCGCGCTGTCGGAATAGAACACCGTGTGCCCGTCCGGTGCGGAGCGCGCGACGTATTCAGCCGCGAGATTGCCGGTGGCCCCTTGCCGATTTTCAACGATCACCTGTCCCCAGCTCTCCGACATTTTCTGCGCGATAAGGCGAGCGAAAACATCTGGCGTGCCACCGGGTGCAAAGCCAACGATGATGCGCACCGGGCGCGACGGGTACGTCTGGCTAGTGGCTAACGTGGGGGTGAGAATGGCGAGGGCGCTGAGAGCGGTAACAACGAAACGAGTCACGGAAGGGCCGATCTGAGTGGGGTAACGGCGCAATGATGCCACCGATGCCGGATTGGTTGAAATGCGGTACCGTCCGCCCACCGTTGACTCGCCACCGATGCCGTCCCCATGCAAGCCTTAGCCGGCCATCCCCTCCAAGGTGTTCACGTTCTGGAACTTGGCCAGATCATTACTGCCCCGCTCGCCGGTATGATGCTGGCCGATCTGGGTGCCGAAGTCGTCAAACTCGAAAATCCCCAGGGCGGTGACCCGTTCCGATCGTTTCGTGGCGGGCAGTACAGTCCGCACTTCACCGCCTACAACCGCAATAAGCGAAGCATCACCCTCAATCTTCAGCATGCGGAGGGCAAGGCAATCGCGTTGAAGCTGATTGCCGGGGTGGATGTGCTGCTGGAGAATTTTCGGCCCGATGTCTTGGCGCGGCTTGGTCTCGATGCCGATACGCTCACCGCCACCAACCCACGTCTGATCCATACCTCGATCACCGGATTCGGCGCGAGCGGGCCGTACGCCCTGCGGCCGACCTTCGATACCGTTGGCATGGCACTTTCTGGAATGGGGAGCCTGTTCTTCGATCCGGATGATCCGCAGGTGCGCGGCCCAACCATTGTCGACAACATCTCAGGCATGTACACCGCCTACGGCATTCTGGGCGCGCTGTTTGAGCGTGTTCGCACCGGCAAGGGCCGTAGGATCGAGGTGAACATGCTGGAAGCAGCAATCGCCTTCATGCCCGACCCGTTCGCGAATTTCCATCAGCTCGACATGCCCCAGGGGCCTTATTCGCGCTCGTCTGCATCGCAGTCGTATGCGCTCCGTTGCAGTGACGGCAAGATGATCGCCATCCATTTATCGTCGCCGGAGAAATTCTGGGAGGCCCTCACCCGCGCCATGGCACGCCCCGATCTTGCAAGCGATGCGCGCTTTGCAACGCGCATGGAGCGGATGCAGAATTATCTTGTCTTGCGCAACGAACTCGCGAAGGCGTTTCTCACCCGCCCGCGCGACGAATGGGTACGGCTTCTCGCTGCGGAGGACGTACCGAGCGCGCCGGTGTACGACCTGAGTGAAGTCGAACGCGATCCGCAGGTTCGGCACTTGGAAACATTCTACGCGATGACCCATCCTGAAGAAGGGCCGCAGATCGGCATTCAACGGCCGGTGCGTATCGATGGCGGGCGCGGACCGATCGATGCGCCGGCGCCGACCTTGGGCGAACATACCGAGGAGGTATTGCGGGAGTACGGCTATGGCAAGGAAGCAGTGGCGGGCTTGCGAGAGAGGGGAGTGGTATGAACTTCGAACTCACCGAAGAACAGCGCATGTTGCAGGATTCGGTCCGGCGCATGATGGAACGCCACGCCACGCCCGATTACATTCGCCGCCTCGATCGCGAATCCGCCTATCCCTACGAACTCTACGACGCGTGGGCCGAGATGGGTCTGTTGCGATTGCCGTTTGCCGAAGAGCATGGCGGAGTCGGCGGCAGCGTCCTTGATATGGTCGTGGTGTCCGAAGAGCTCGCCCGCAAGAGCTTCGATTTCTTCACCGCGTATGGCGGCAGTGTGTTCTGTGGATTGAATGTCGCACGGAATGGCACGCCCGCGCAGATCGAGCGATTCATTCCCAAGCTGCTGTCGGGCGAGATCAAGATGTCGATCTCGATGTCCGAACCCGAGGCAGGTTCGGATGTCGGCGCGATGCGTTCGACCGCCATTCGCGATGGTGATGACTGGATCCTCAATGGGCAGAAAGTCTGGGCGACCGGCGCGGGTGCGGAAGGTAACGTCATCAATTTCTATGTGAAGACCGACACCAAGGCCCGCTATCAGGAAGGCATTTCGCTGTTTCTCGTTGACAAGGACATGCCGGGGCTCGCATTGCGCAAGCTCGACATGCTGGGCCGGCGCTGCGTCGGCACCTATGAGATCGTTCTCAACAATGTGCGCGTACCGAACGACCGGTTGATCGGCGGCGCCAATAACGGCTGGAAGTGTCTGCTCTCCGGGCTTCGCATCGAGCGCATTACCTCCACCGCGGGCCATTGCGGCGCCGCGCAGGCGGTGGTCGACATGGCGCTCGCTTATGCCAAGGAGCGCAAGCAATTCGGCAAACCGATCGGCTCGTTTCAGGCGATTGCGCACATGCTCGCGGACATGCAAACGGAGGTGGATGCGGCGCGCATGCTCATGTGGCGGGCGGCGTGGATGCTCTCAGCCGGCCAAGACGCGCTAAAGGAAATTTCGATGGCGAAACTGTTTGCTTCGGAAACGTACGTGAAAGTCGCAAATCAGGGCATGCAGATTTTCGGCGGCAACGGCTACAACATGGAATTCGATATGCAGCGGCATTTCCGCGATTCGCGCAGCACCACGATCGGGGCGGGGACATCGCAGATGCAGAGGAATCTCATTGCGGGGTTGATGGGGTTGAAGGTGCAGTAGGCTTGCCTGCACCATCAAAACATTCACCGCAATGGACGCAAAAGACGCAATGGAACGGCAATGGCGTCTATTGTTCAGAAACGCTTCGTTTGTTTTGCGGAATCATGAAAGAGCTGCTGCGCAATGTTTTCCCTTTGCGTCCATTGCGGTTCATCTATCGAACGATTGAAGGGGTTGAAAGATGAGGCACATTTTATCGCTGCTGCTCGCACTATCAGTGTTTGTGCCGTGGCAAGCTGTCGCGCAGACCGCTCGCCCGCTTCGCCTCGTCGTGCCATTCGGTACGGGTGGTGCGCCCGACGTGCTGTCGCGCATGCTGGCGCGACGGCTGGGCGAGACGGTTGGTTGGCAGGTAATCGTCGAGAACAAGCCGGGCGCAGGCGGTGTGGTCGCTGCCGATTTCGTCATGAAATCGCCGGCCGATGCCACCACTATTTTCATTGCGGACAGTGGGCATTTCGCGATCGCCCCGGCATTGATCGCGAAGCTCCCATTCGACCCGTTGCGCGATTTTGCGCCGGTGTCGCATATCGCCTCGACCCCGCTTGTCTTCGCGGCGAATATCGCGCTGCCGGCATCTAACCTTACTGAACTGATCGCGCTCGCCAAATCGAAGCCGCTCAACTACGGATCATCGGGCAATGGCAGCCCGCATCATCTCGGCATGGAGATGCTGAAGCTCATCGCCAAGATCGACATGGTGCACATCCCCTACAAAGGCGTGGCGCAGTCGGTGCCGGCGATGCTCGCGGGCGATGTCGCCGTCGTCCTCGCCGGTGTGCCATCGGTGCTACCGCATGTGCGCGCCGGCAAGGCGAAGATGCTTGCGGTCTCGACTGGCGCGCGCTCCACGCTTCTTCCGGATGTGCCAGGTGCGGCCGAGAGCACACCTGGGTTCGATCTCAATGTCAATGTCGGCATGTTGGCTCCGGCCGGCACGCCGCGGGAGGCCGTTCTGCGACTGCATGATGAAGTCGTCAAGGTCCTGAGGGAGCCGGAGATCGTCAAGCGCCTCGCCGGCCTTGGCATTGTCGCGATCGGCGATTCGCCCGAAAACTTTGGAGCGTTGATTCGCGCCGAGCAGGAAAAGTATGCGAAGCTGGTGAAAGCCTCCGGAGCGAAGATCGATTGAACACCGGCAGCCATCACGTCTGGAGGATCAAACCGTGACGGCATAGCTTGGTAGCATTGGCAGCAAACCCAGCTGGTCACTCGTCACTCGAACGCCGGCGGAAATCATCGAGGAGGACCGCTTCTGAATCAGCTCCTGCAGCTCCTGCTCTCGGGCGTCGCGCAAGGTTGCGTCTACGCGCTGGTCGCACTTGGGTTCGTGCTCATCTACAAGGCGACCGAGACCATCAATTTCGCGCAAGGCGAGTTGATGATGCTGGGCGCGTTCTTCGCACTCACCGCGGCCACGGTGATCGGGCTTCCCTATTGGGCGACGATCCTGTTTGGCATCGCGGTGATGTTCGTGGTGGGTATGCTGATTGAGCGCACCGTATTGCGGCCGGTGCTTGGGCAGCCGGCCTTCACGGTGGTCATGGTGACGATTGGCGTAGGTTACATGGCGCGGGGCCTCGTCATGATGGTGCCCGCGTGGGGTACTGAAACGCATGGATTGCCGACGCCCTTCGCCGATGCAGTCCTCACATTCGGCGAGGTCACGGTGCCGGTGCAAAGTCTGGCGATTATCGGCATGACCGCCGCGCTTTGCATCGTGCTCTTCGCGTTTTTCCAGTTCACGCGCATCGGCGTCGCCATGCAGGCCACCTCCCAAAATCAGCTTGCGGCGTACTACATGGGCATTCCGGTGCGGCGCATCAACATGCTCATCTGGGGATTGTCGGCGGCAGTCTCGGCGTTTGCAGGGATTCTGCTGGCGCCGCTTACGTTCGTCCATGCGAACATGGGATTCATTGGGCTCAAGGCATTCCCCGCTGCGGTGGTCGGTGGCTTTGGCAGTGTGCCGGGCGCCATCGTCGGTGGCCTCATCATCGGCTTGGTCGAGGCATTTGCCGGGTTCTATCTCGCCGAAGGCTGGAAGGACATCGCCGCCTACATCGTAGTGCTGGTGGTGCTGCTGATCAAACCGTCCGGTTTGTTCGGCGAACGCACGCTAAAAAAAGTGTAGACGGTCGATGCGCTTTCTCTTCAAAACCAACTACCAACAGGACGTCCGTCTCTTCACCCATGGCGGGCAGGTGTTCTGGTACACGGTGCTGGGCGTGCTGTTGCTCGTCGCGCCCTTCATCTTGTCGGAGTACGTGCTGTCGCAACTCGTGTTCGTGTTGATCTATTCGATCGTCGGCTTTGGCCTGATGGTGCTCACCGGTTACACCGGGCAGGTCTCGCTTGGCCATGCAGCATTCCTGGGCGTTGGGGCCTATACCGAGGCGTTGTTGCAATCGCATGGCGTACCGTTCTTCATCTCGATTCCGTGTGCGGCCATCATGGCAGGGGGCGTGGGTGTCATCGTTGGGCTGCCGGCGTTGCGTTTGCGCGGGCTATATCTTGCGATTGCAACGCTGGCGTTTGGCATCATCGTCGAAGAGATTCTCACCCGCTGGGAATCGGTGACAGGTGGCGGCGCGGGTAAGCATGTGAAACCCGTCAGCTTCTTCGGCGTACCACTCGATGCCGATGAGACCTTCTATTATTTGTGTTTGTTTGTGGTCGTCGTGTGTGCCCTGGGGGTGTTGAACTTGATGCGTTCGCCGACGGGCCGTGCATTCATCGCGATCCGTGATTCGGAAGTTTCGGCCGCGAGCCTGGGTATCAGTCTTGCACGCTACAAGACCTTATCGTTTGCCATTTCCGCGGCTTTGACCGGTCTTGCCGGTGCGTTGTATGCGCACAAGCTCTCCTTCATTACCCCCGAACAGTTCGGCTTGCTGGTATCGATCGAGCTGATCACCATCGTCATTTTAGGCGGCGCAGGTGCACTGCATGGCGCGGTATTCGGTTCGATTATCTTGATCGTGTTGCCGCAGTTGATCGCGATCGCGAAAGATTTTCTGCCCGAAGGCGTGGGTTCGCAGACCGGGCTCCAATCTTTCGTCTTTGGTGCGGTGCTGGTTGGCTTCATCCTGTTCGAGCCGATGGGGCTCTACGGCCGCTGGCTCAAGATCCGGACCTACTTTTCACTCTTTCCGTTCTATCGGCGCGGCCTGTTCCGAAGACAGAAGGTGTACATGAAATCGGATCGGCTGAAATGAGTACGGTTTTTTTCGAGGCTTCTCATCTCGCGATTCGCTTTGGTGGCGTGGTCGCGGTCAACGACGTGAGCTTTACCGTTCGCAAAGGGGAAGTCTTTGCGATCATCGGTCCAAATGGTGCGGGCAAGACGACGATTTTCAATTTGATTAGCCTCATCTATCCACCGACTGCGGGGCGGATTACCTTCGAAGGCCGCGAACTCACCGGGCTTGCACCCGATCGGGTGGCATCGCTTGGCATCGCGCGCACCTTCCAGAATATCGAGCTCTTCGAGCATGCGACGGTCCTGCAGAATCTTTTGATCGGCCGGCATGTTCATCACCGCACCCGCGTGTGGGAAGAGCTGCTGTTCCTGCCGAAAGTGAAGCGGGCGGAACTTGAGCACCGCGAAGAGGTCGAACGCATCATTGATTTTCTCGACTTGCAGCATTATCGCGACAGCCTGGTGGCAGGACTTCCGTATGGAGTTCGCAAGGTGGTGGAGGTGGGCCGTGCACTTTGCGCCAAGCCAAAATTGCTGTTGCTGGACGAGCCGTCTTCGGGTCTTAATCCGGAAGAGACCGACGATATGGCGTTCTGGATCGAAGACATCAAGAATCACCTCGGCATCACGGTGCTCATGGTGGAGCACGATATGAATCTTGTCTCCCGCGTTTCGGATCGTGTGCTTGCCCTCAATCAGGGGCAGATGCTCGCGATGGGCACCGCGGCGCAAGTGCAGTCGCATCCGTCGGTCATCGAGGCTTATCTGGGCGGCGAAGGCGACTAGTGCAACCGATCCTCGAACTTGCCAATGTTGAATCCAGTTACGGGCCGGTGCAGGCGCTGCGTGGAGTGAGTCTTGCCGTGCCGCCGGGAAAAATCGTTACGGTGTTGGGCGCGAACGGTGCCGGCAAGTCGACGATTCTCAAGACGATCTCGGGCATCGTCGATCCGCAGAAGGGGCAGATCAGGCTTGGCGGTGAGGAGATCCAGCGACGCGCGCCCGATTGGATCGTGAGGAAAGGTGTGGTGCATGTGCCGGAAGGCCGTGAAGTGTTTTCGCTGCTCACGGTCGAAGACAATCTTCGCATGGGTGCCTACACACGCCCGGATAAAGACGGCGTTGCGAAGGATATCGAGCGGGTATTCACCTACTTCCCGGTACTGCGGGCGCGCGCCAAGCAGGAAGCCGGTCAATTATCGGGTGGTGAGCAGCAGATGCTTGCCATCAGCAGAGCATTGCTTGGCCGGCCGCGCGTTATGCTGATGGACGAGCCGAGCCTAGGGCTCTCGCCCAAGCTCACCAAGGAGATCTTCAATATCGTCGCGCGCATCAACGGAGAGGAGGGCGTCACGATTCTTCTGGTTGAGAAGAACGTCAAAATGGCGCTTGGCATCGCCCACTATGGCTATGTGCTGGAAGTGGGTCGCATCGTCATGGAAGATACTTGCGCGAATCTCCTGCAAAAGGACGACATTCGTGAGTTTTATCTGGGCATGAAGTCTGCGGGTGCGCGCGGCCCACGGCGATGGAAGAAGAAGAAACAGTGGCGATGACGACCGATACGATCGCCAAAATGTTCTGGCAGGGCGTGCAATCTCGGGGCGCGCAAACGATCGTTCGCCAGAAAGAACTCGGCCTCTGGAAGGCAGTGAGTTGGACGCAGCTTGGCGAGACGGCGCGCGAGATCGGCTTGGGTTTGGTCGCGCTAGGATTCAATCCGGGCGAAGTCGCTGCCATTCTCTCCAATACCAATCGCGAATGGGTGTTCGCGGATCTGGGCGTGCTGGGTGCGGCCGGTGTTGTAAACGGCATCTATCCGACCGATGCACCGTCGCAGGTGGAGTATCTGTTGAACGATTCAGCAACGGTCTACTTGTTCGTCGAAGACGATGAGCAACTCGACAAGGTGCTAGAAGTGCGCAGTCGGGTCCCGCGTCTGCGTAAGATCATCGTATTCGACATGGAGGGGCTTGACGATCTGCAGGATGACGCTGTCATGAGTCTTGATGCGTTGCGAGCAACCGGCCGCGCGTATTTCGCACTCCATCCGGAACAATGGGACATTCGCGTCGACATGCGAAAAGCGAGTGATCTTGCGATCCTCGTCTACACCTCGGGTACCACTGGACGGCCCAAGGGCGCGATGCTCTCGCATGCGAACGTCCTCGCCACGGTCAAGGCGTATCAGGCACGCTTCCCGCAGAGCGAAACCGATGAGCGGATTTGTTTTCTGCCGCTCTGCCACATCGCCGAGCGGGTGGGCGGGGAATACCAGGCGCTCTATAGCGGGGCGGTGCTGAATTTCGTCGAGAACCCCGATACCGTACCGGAAAATGTTCAGGAAATTGCACCTACCGTATTTGTCGCCGTGCCGCGCGTTTGGGAAAAATTCTATTCGGGTGTGTTGATCCGCGTGCGGGAGGCCACGCGCATTCAGCAATGGGCTTATCAGCGCGCCATGACATTGGGGTTGCAACGTGCAAGACGTATCGAAGAGGGCAAGACGGTGCCGACATGGTTGGAGGCGCTGTTTCGGCTCGCATACGTGCTGGTGCTGAGCAATGTTCGCAAGGTGATCGGCGTCGATCGAGCGCGTATTCTTATTACCGGAGCGGCGCCGATTTCACCTGACCTGGTGCGCTGGTATCTCGCGCTTGGGCTGGAAATGATCGAGGTTTGGGGGCAAACGGAAAGCTGCGGCGCGGTAACCGCCAATCATATCGGCAAGGTACGACCCGGTTCCATCGGGGTTTGCCTGGAGCCAACGGAAGTCAAGTTGTCCCCCGCAGGCGAGCTGCTGGTGCGCGGGCCCGGCGTATTCATGGGGTATCTCAATCAGCCCGAGCAGTCCGCCGCGGCGATCGTGGATGGATGGCTGCATACCGGCGACATTGGCCGCGTCGATAGCGATGGATACTTCTACGGCTCCGAGCGCATGAAAGACATCATCATCACCGCCGGCGGTAAGAACATCACGCCAACCGAGATCGAGAACCAACTCAAGTTCTCGCCGTACATTACCGATGCGGTCGTCATCGGCGACCAACGTCCGTTCCTCGCGGCGCTCATCATGATAGACCATGAGAATGTCGAGCAGTATGCGCAGGAGCGGGCGATTCCTTTTTCAAACTATGCGAGCCTTTGCAAGCGGCCGGAAATAATCGCATTGATTCAGGCGGAGGTGGACAAGGTCAACGTCCACTTTGCTCGGGTGGAACAGATCAAGCAATTTCGCCTGCTGGAAACCAAGCTCACCGCCGAAGACGAAGAGCTCACACCGACCATGAAACTGAAGCGCAGTTTCGTCAACAAGAAGTACGAGAGCCTGATCGAGGCGATGTATGCAAGCCGGGCGTGAAGCGCCATTTACCCGTAAAGTGCTGTCATTAAAAATAAGGAGACGAACCATGCATCTGACCAGAGTGGGATTGCTGTCCCTGATCGGCACCCTTGCCGCGGCATCAGTCTTCGCGCAGCAAGGGGTCACGCGCAATGAAATCGTCATCGGCACGGCGCAAGATCTATCGGGCCCGATCGTGCAATTGTCGAAGCCGGCAGTAAACGGCATGCGAATGCGCGTGGATGAGATCAATGAGCGCGGCGGTATTCACGGCAGAAAAGTGAAGCTGGTGGTCGAAGACCACGGCTATGACCCTAAGAAAGCGGTGCTGGTCACGCAAAAAATGATTCAGCGCGACAAAATATTCGCCGCGGTCGGGTCGATTGGTACGCCGACGGCGGTCGCTGCCATGCCATTGCTGTTCGAGAAGAATGTGCCGCACCTGTTTCCGTTGACCGGTGCCCGCGAAATGTATGAGCCGCTACACAAACTCAAGTACTCGTTTTCGCCGCCGTACTTCGATCAGATCAAGGCCGGGCTAAAGCATCTCGTTGCACAGAAGGGATCGAAGCGTATCTGCACGATCTATCAGGATGACGACTACGGACTGGAAGTCATGCGTGGCGGTGAGGCGGCGTTGAAGGATATCGGTATGGACTACACCGAGCGCACGACCTACAAGCGCGGCGCGACGGATTTCTCATCGCAAGTGGCCCGCATGAAGGAAGCCAATTGCGAAATCGTCGTCGTGGGAACGATCATTCGCGAAACGGTCGGTACAATCGGCGCGGCGCGCAAGAGCGGCTTCAATCCGGATTTCCTCGGCACCACCGCCAGCTACTTTGACATCATCCACAAACTGGGTGGCCAGGCGATGAACGGCTTTTACTCGATGGGCAATATCAACTATCCGTATGAAGACGATCCATCCAAGAACGTGCGGGACTGGTACCAGAAATACAAGCAGGTCTACAAGGAAGATCCAACGATCATGTCGGTGTACGGCTACCAGATCATCTCGTATTTCGAGGCGGGTGTAGAAAAGGCCGGCGCAAAGCTCACCGTGGATACGCTAATCGAAGCGTTGGATCGGCTTACCATTCCGCGCGACATGTTTGGTGCAGATGAATTTAGCTATTCAAAGACCAAGCATCTTGGTTCCAATCGATCGAAGCTCTGTCAGATTCAGGAAGGCCGGTGGCGCTGCATCACCGATCATCTGTCGCAATAGGGGTGGCGGAGTCGCGGCAAATCCAATCGATGGTGAGATCACAAGTGGGCGGGAGGGCAGCGGAAGACCGGGCGTCGCGTTCCGTGCCGCGGATTGAAGACGGTGTGCTGTTACGCGGCGCCGCGCGGTTCATCGATGACATTGCGCTGCCTGGCATGCTGCACGCGTGTTTTGTGCGAAGCCCGATCGCCCATGGGCGGCTCCGTGGCACCGATACATCGAATGCGCGGGCGATCGCGGGCGTACATGCCGTCCTTGCCTATGCGGATCTGCGGCCCCTCATGACAGGCGATCGCATGCCGGCGGCCCTTGCGTCTGCGATGGTCAAATTCCATGTTGATCCACCATGGCTGGTCAAAGATGAAGCCTGCTATGTGGGCGAACCGATTGCGATCGTCATCGCTGAGTCGCGCCGCATTGCCGAGGATGCCGCGCGCTTGGTCGACCTCGACATGGAAGCCTTGCCCGCGGTCATCGATGCCCGCCACGGACTGCTCCCCGATTCACCGAAGGCGCGGCTCGACTGCCCGAATAATTTGGTAGGGGAGACCGCGGTGCGATATGGCGATCTCGATGCCGCGTTTAGCCGGGCGGCGCATCACCTCACCGAGCGCTTTCGCTTGCATAAAGGCGGCGGCCATTCCCTGGAGCCGCGGGGCGTCGTGGCGCGCTATGACGCGGTGCTTGATCACTACACCGTCTGGGACAGTACGCAGGCACCGCATCGTGCCAAGGTGTTTCTGCGTGAGCTGTATGGTCTGTTTGAGCATCAGGTGCGCTTCATTGCGCCTGACGTCGGTGGCGGCTTTGGTCCGAAAGCGGTGATTCATCCAGAGGAGATGGCGTTGCCCGCGGCGGCGCGGCTGCTTGGTCGGCCGATCAAGTGGATCGAAGATCGACTGGAAAGTTTCTACACGACCGCGATGGAGCGCGATCAGGAGTGGGAGGTCGAAGCCGCATTCGACGCGGATGGCAAATTGCGCGGTATTCGCGGCAAGCTTTTCCACGATCACGGCGCCTGTTCACCGTATGGGATGGCGACGCCCTTCAATGCGGTCACCAACCTGGTCGGCCCCTATATCTTGCCCGCCTATCAGATCGACATTGCATGGTGCCTCACCAATATGGCGCCGGTGGCGCCGACCCGCGGGGCGGGCCGTCCGCAGGGGACATTCGTGATGGAGCGGCTGCTTGATCGTGCGGCGGCGCTTGCTGGAATCGGTCGGGACGAGATTCGCCGTCGCAATCTGATTCCAGGCGACCGTATGCCTTATCAAACGCCGGTCGTGACGCGCGATGGCTTGCCGATGACGTACGACAGTGGTGACTATCCAGAATGCCAGCGCCGTGCACTCAACGCCACGGGCTGGGATGAGTTTCCGGCCCGTCAGGCCGCCGCGAGAACAGCGGGTCGTTGGATCGGCCTTGGGCTTGCTAACTATGTTGAAGGGACCGGGCGCGGACCCTTCGAGAGCGCAGCGGTTCGCATCGGCCCGTCCGGCAAGATCGTGGTGACCACCGGCGCCACGGCGCAAGGGCAAGGCACGAAAACGATGTTGGCGCAACTGGTGGGCGGCGTGTTCGGCGTGCACGCCGCCGATATTCACGTCATTGACGGCGATACCGATGCGAGCCCGCTCGGATTCGGAGCGTTCGCCAGTCGGCAGGCGGTGACGGCCGGCAACGCGGCATTTATTGCCGCCCAGCAGGTTGCGGACAAGGTGAAGAAGACGGTCGCGAGCCTGCTTGAAGTGGCAGCCGATGACCTCGACCTAATCGATGGTTTCGTGCAGGTGAAAGGTGTCCCGGATATGAAGCGAAGTCTGGGCGATGTCGCCAAGATTCTCAATGGCGCGCCCGGCTATGCGCTACCGAAGGGCGTGACGCCGGGCCTTGCCGCGTCGAGCGACTATGAGCCGCCTGCCATCACCTACACCAATGGGTGTCATCTCGTGGAAGCCGAGGTAGACATCGCGACGGGCAACGTTCGCCTGCATCGCTATATAGTGGTGCATGACTGCGGCATGATGATAAATCCGATGATGGTGGAAGGACAGGTATTGGGCGGTGTGGTGCATGGCATCGGCATGACACTGTTCGAATGGATGCGTTATGACCAGGAAGGCCAGCCCACCACGATCACCTACGCAGACTATCTGCTACCGACGGCCGACGTCGTGCCGCGCGTGGAGATCCATCACATGGAATCGCCCACGCCGCTCAACCCGCTCGGCGTGAAAGGTGCAGCGGAAAGCGGCACGATCGGGGCGCCAAGTGCGATCGTCTCGGCGATCGAAGATGCACTGCGGCCGCTTGATATCCGTATTAATGAGCTGCCCATTACGCCGGAACGCCTGCTTGTTTTGATCAGGAGCTCGCAACGCCGTGCTTAAGATGCCGCACCGATCAACTGAGGGACGGTTAAGCTGCGATGAATCCGCCCGATTGGCGTGCCCACAGGTCGGCGTAGAGGCCACCCGACTGTAATAGCGATTCATGCGTGCCTTCTTGGACGATGCGACCTTCGTCGAGAACGATCAATCGATCCATGCGGGCGATAGTGGACAGACGATGCGCGATCGCGATCACTGTCTTGCCGGCCATCAATCCAAGCAACTGTTCCTGAATGGCGACCTCGACTTCGCTATCGAGTGATGAGGTGGCCTCATCCAGCACCAGGATCGGTGCATCTTTCAAGAGCACACGGGCGATCGCCACCCGCTGGCGCTGACCGCCGGAAAGTTTGACGCCACGCTCGCCGACCAGCGCGGCATAGCCATCGCGTCCACTTTGATCGCGTAATGCAGTAATGAAGGCGTGGGCCTGCGCTTTTCGCGCGGCGACCTCGATCTCGGCAGGCGTTGAGTGCGGCCGGCCGTATTTGATGTTATCGGCGATCGAGCGATGCAAGAGCGAAGTGTCCTGCGTCACCACACCGATCGCCGCCCGCAGGCTTTCTTGCGTAACGGCGGCGATCGCTTGACTGTCGATCAGGATCCGACCACTTTGCAGGTCGAAAAACCGCAGCAATAGATTGACTAGCGTGGATTTTCCGGCGCCGGATCGCCCTACGATGCCAACGCGCTCTCCTGGACGGATGGCGAGGTTGAGCCCGTTAAATACCGGTGGTCGCCGGTCATAGCCGAACGTCACGTTCTCGAAGCGGATCTCCCCGCGCGTGACCTCAAGCGGACGGGCATCTTGTGCATCGATCAGCGCGTGCGGCACGGCGATGGTCATCATCCCCTCCTGCACATTGCCGATGTTCTCAAAGATACTGGTTACTTCCCATGAAACCCAGCCGGCCATGTTCGCAATCTGCCAGGCAAGCGGCAAGGCCATCGCGACGACGCCCACGTCGATCACGCTCTGCCCCCACAGCACAATACCTACCGCTGCCGTTGACACCAACAGCATGGTGTTCATAATCTGCAAGATTATGATGAAATTGCTGATGAGGCGCATGTGCGCCGCGTTCGCACTGCGGTGCTCCTCGACGGCGTCGCGCACATAGACATCTTCATCGCGCGCCCGGGCAAAGAGCTTTACCGTAAGGATGTTGGTGTAGCTATCGACGATGCGTCCAACGAGCTGTGAATTCGCTTCGGCGCTTGCTTTGCCGAGCCGGCGCATGCGTGGCACGAAATAGCGCAGAAAAAGCAGATAGCCGATGATCCAGGCGAGGGTCGGTGCAGCGAGTCGTGGATCGGCGGTTCCCATCAGAATCAGCGCGGTGGTGCCATACATCGCGATGTACCAGACGGCGCGGATGCTGGAGACCACGCTCTCCCGTACCGCACTGGTCGTTTGCATCACGCGATTGGCAATGCGGCCCGCGAAATCATTCTGAAAGAAGCCCCAGCTTTGGCGAATGACATGCCAATGGGCGAGCCAGCGAATGCGACTCGTCACGCCGGGCACGATGCCGTTGTTGCGTGCGAGCAGATCGGCGAAATTAGCGAGCGGCCGGCCGATGAGGATGATCGCGGCCATCGTCAAGAGCATCGGCATGGCATTCGATAATGCGGCGGCGCGATCGGTCTCGGCCATCAGCGCGACCAGCCGACCGATGAACACCGGAATCAGCGAATCGACCATCGCGATGCCGAACCCGGTGATCAATATCGAAGCGAAGAGCAGCCGGTGCGGTCCGACGAAATGCCAGTAGAAGGCGGCCAGGGTGGCGGGTGGTGCGCCGCCGGTCGGTGGCGCCGTCGCGTTGACCCGGCGCTCGAACCAACCATAGAGACGATTGAGCATGCTAGATTGTAGCCGCTTACCGAGGCGGGACTGGCCTACTCTTCCTCCTCGAACCGGAATTGGAACGCATTCCCTGCGCGCTCAACGTAGCCGGCCGATGGCGATGGAAAATGCGCCGTCATCACCAGGGTATCGGTCTCGCAATAGCGTTCAAGAAACGCACGGCGCGTTTGCCGCGACATTTCCTGATCGAAGCATCCCACCGCGCTCCACTCCGGATGCGCGCACTGAATTGGGCTGTGGATCACATCGCCGCTTAACACGCCCGACTTGCCTCCAGAGACCAGCTTGATCGCGATATGGCCCGGCGTGTGACCGGCGGTCGATTCGAAATAGATTTCATTGTTGAACGCGTGATCGCTTTCGACCAACACCGCGCGTCCGGCTTCCACCACCGGCAATACACTGTCGTTGATGCAACCATCCGAGTACTTCGCGCCCTTCTTGTTGAGCTCTTCCCAATAGGACCACTCGGCCTTCGAGAAGACATAACGCGCGTTCGGAAAGGTCGGTACCCAGCGGCCATTGACCAGCCGTGTATTCCAGCCGACATGGTCCGCATGCAGATGCGTGCACATCACATAGTCGACTTCTTCAACCTGCACGCCCACATCGCTCAGGCGATCGAGCCATGTCGTGTGCGTGCGCATGCTCCAGGGCGCGTGAAAGCGGCGTGCCTTGTCATTTCCCACGCAGGTGTCGACCAGAATCGTATGTTGTGGTGTACGCAGCACATACGACTGCATCGTCAGCACGAGTTTTTGTGCTGCGGGGTCGAGAAAGCGGGGTTCGAGCCAATGTCGATGCGGGTCAAGCGCGGCGGGCGTCGCATCGGGCAACAGGCGGGAAGCAATGAAGTCCGGGCCCTCTTCTTCGATGACGCGATCGATGCGGATCGCTCCGATGTAACGGGTCATGGTGAATTCTCGCGAGCTCAGCCTACCGTGCTGAATCCGCCGCTGACGCTTACCACCTGTCCGGTGATCCAGCTCGCGCCTTCGGAGGCAAGATAGGCCACCAGCGTCGAGACATCCTGCGCCTTGCCGAGTCGACGCAACGGATAGTTGCGGATGATCTTGTCCATATTCGCTTCCAGCCATTTTGAGTCGGAATGGCTTGTTACGACGAGCCCAAGCGACACCGCATTCACAGTGATCCAGTTGCGGCCCAATTCTTTCGCGAGCGACTTGGTGAGCGCGAGCACGCCGCCACGGGAGGCCGCGGTAATGGCCAGACCCGATTCGCCGACGCGTGCGGAATCGCCAACCAGGTTGATGATCCGGCCGCCACTTTGTTTGGCGATATGCGGGACGGCCGCATGACAGCAGTGAATCACGCTGTAGAGGCCGACATCGATTTGCTTCTTCCAATCTTCAGGGGTCGTATCGGTGAAGCGCTGGCGTTGCACATAGCCCGCGTTGTTGACGAGAATGTCGAGGCGCCCATGATCCCGGGCGATGCTATCGACCATACCCTTCACCGCGGCGAAATCGGTGACATCGGCTTTGTACAGCTTGCCGTTGCCGCCTTTAGCTTTGATCTGCGCAAGCGTCTCTTCCGCATCCTTTTGTGAATGCAGATAGTTGATCGCGACGGTGGCGCCTTCGGCCGCGAGTGCGAGCGCGATTTCACGACCGGTGTCGCGGGCTGCGCCGGTAACGAGTGCTACTTTGCCTTTGAGGGCGTAGTCCATGGTTTTCTCCTACGTTAAGGATTGTTGAACCGCAAAGGACGCGATGGAAAAGCACCGAAGTTTGAGAGCATTGCTGCTTGGTACGCCCTAAATTTCTGGAGTGCCGATCCCGGTTTCCTTCGCGTCCATTGCGTCCTTTGCGGTTCATCGTTTTTGTTTGCTAGCCTGCTCCACCAACCGAAAGATCCGTTCCGGTGTGGCTGGTAGTTCGTTGATCTCGATGCCAAGGGGTGATAGTGCATCGCTCACCGCGTTGGCAATCGCCGCCGGCGCGCCGATCGTGCCGCCTTCGCCCATGCCGCGAAAGCCGCCCAGCGTCGAGGGCGATTCCGCCTCGACATGCAGAACGTCCATCATGGGGATTCCGGTCGCCGAGGGCAGTACGTAATCCATAAGGCTGCCGGTCATCAACTGGCCGTCCTCACTGTATACAACTTCTTCGAGCAGCGCGGCACCGATGCCTTGTGCAACGCCGCCATGTACCTGCCCCTCCACGATCATTGGATTGACGACGCGGCCGCAATCTTCCGCGACGACGTATCGCAGGACATGGACCTGATAGCTGATCGGATCCACTTCGACCATCGCGATATGGGAGGCGCTCGATGTCGTTCCAACGACCGGGTCATAGAGGCGCGTGGCCTCCAACTCCTGTTGCAGTTCCTTGGGGAGTCGCGAGAATTCGACATAGACCTTCCGCGCGAGTTCCTTGAAGGTCATACGTCGATCGGTGCCGCGTACGAAGATGATGCCATTCGATGCATCCAGATCCTCGACCGCCGCTTCCATGAGATGTGAAGCCGCAAGCATCACTTTTTCGCGCACGGCACCGGCTGCAAGCTTCGCCGCGCCGCCCGCCAGCACGGTGCTGCGACTGGCATAGGTGCCCGTCACATAGGCGCGACCTGCGGTATCTCCTTGGATGATGCGGATGTCTTCCATGCGAACACCCAGATCATCGGCGACGATTTGCGCAAGCGTGGTCTCGAGCCCCTGTCCGTGCGAGGCCACACCGAAGATGGCGGTAACGGCACCGGTGGCATCGATACGGATGGTGGCCGTTTCGGTGCCGGTGTTCACCGGCATGCCGGGGGCGGCCGGAATCTTCGAGCCGATGCCGGTGAGCTCCGCGTAGGAAGCGATGCCGATACCGATCCAACGGCCTGCTGCGCGCGCCGCGTGTTGCATGGTACGAAGAGCGGCGTAGTCGGCCTTTTGGCAGGCGGCATCGAGGCATTCGATGAAAGCAGAACGATCCCAGACGATCCCCGATGCCACTTTGTAGGGAAACTCGTCTTCGCGCACTAAATTCTTCAGGCGCATGGCAACCGGATCGATCCCTAGCTTGACTGCCGCCATATCGATCAGACGCTCCATCACGAAGGTGGAGACCGGTCGGCCGACACCCCGATAAGGACCCAGCGGCACCTTCGGCGTAATGACCCCGCGTACCTTGCCGAGATAGTTGGCGAGTCGGTAAGGGCCGGGCAGGAAACTCACCACTTGCACCGGTTCGATCGCGGCGGTCCACGGATACACCGAATACGCGCCGACATCGCCGGTGACATCGGCGCTTAACGCAAGCAACGTGCCGTCCGCCGCGACGCCTAATTCCGCATCGATCACTTCATCGAATGCTTGGGATGTGGAGGAAAGATCTTCGAGCCGGTCGCTGGTGTACTTGACGGGTTTGCCAAGCCGCCGAGCGAGCACGCACACGAGAATCTCTTCGGGATACACGGAAGTCTTCGCACCGAAGCCGCCACCGACATCGGGCGCGATCACCCGCACGCTGTTGCCGGGTAAATCGAGCAGCTCAGCAAGCGATTCGCGCACGATGCCCGGTACCTGCGTCGAGGTATGCAGCGTCAATTCACGCCGGCCGCCATTGAATTCGGCAAGATAGCTGCGGCTTTCTAGTGCGAGCGCTGCCTTGCGAAAAAAACGAAAGCGGCCCTTGACTCTGACCTGTGCGGCGGCCATCGCGGCAGGCACATCACCGCGGACGAATTCACGCGCCAGGGCGATATTCGAGCCGAGGGAAGGATGCACGAGCGGCGCGCTCGGGCGGGTGGCTTCTTCCGGATCGGTGCAAGCGGCCAACGGCTCATAATCAATCTCCACTTTGCGCAGCGCATCTTCGGCAAGATAGCGCGACGTGGCGACCACCGCGACGACTGCCTCGCCGACGTGATGCACCGTGTCTTTCGCAAGAATCGGCAACGGGACCGCGCGGTACTCCTTCATTTTAGACGTCGCGAGAATCGGTTTCGCCGCCCCGTCGATATCGGCGGCGGTGAAGATGCCAATGACGCCTGGCATGCGCTTGGCTTCCGCGGTGTTGATGTGAACGATGCGGGCAAATGGATGGACGCTGCGTACCAACCCAACGTGGAGCATCCCGTTCGGACGAAAATCGTCGGTGTAGGCACCCTGGCCGGTCAAGAGGCGGGGATCTTCAACGCGCTTGACGCTCGCGCCGACGAGTTTGGGGCGGGTGGTCTCTAGCATTTACGGAGTCATTCTTCTACGGCGGTCAGGAACTCAGAAAATTGAAGCGGAGGACGCGGAGGGTTAATGCGTTGATGGAAATTTTATTACCGCCATATTTGAGGATGAACATTCGTCATTGGGGCTGAGAATTCATCGATTTCCTCCGTGTCCTCCGCGGTGAATTTCTTAGAGGTTCGACGCACGAATGACCTTTGCCGCCTCACGAACGGCAATCACGATATTTTGGTACCCGGTGCAGCGGCAAAGATTCCCCGACAAGCCATCGCGAATCTCCGCGTCGTTGGCAAGCGGGCGCTTGCGGATGAGATCCAGTGCAGTCATCAGCATGCCGGGTGTGCAATACCCGCATTGCAGCGCGTGATGGGTGCGGAACGCTTCTTGAAGAGGATGCAGTGCATCGATCGTCCCAAGGCTTTCGACTGTCTCAACCGTCCCGCCATCGGCCTGCACCGCGAACATCAGACACGACCGCGTGCTATCACCGTTGACGATTACGGTGCAAGCGCCACACACACCGTGTTCACAGCCGAAATGCGTGCCAGTGAGAGCGAGCGTTGTTCGCAAAAAATCGCCAAGCAGCATGCGTGGTTCGACATCGCACTCGATGGGAGAGCCATTGACCGTAACGCGAATGTGCGCCGATTCGCTCATGATCGCGCTCCGGCGGCGACATCGATCCCGCGCGCAACAAGATGCCCAACGAGATGCCGCCGGTAGTCCGCCGACCCTTGCAGATCGGACTGTGGCTCGCACTGATCGCGCACGATTGCCGCTGCGGCATTGGCCATCGCCGCATCGATCGTCTGTCCGATCAACGTGCGTTCGGCCTGCGGGAAGCGTATCGGTGTTGCGCCCACGCCCGCGAGCGCAATGCGCGCATCGGTGCATCGCCCGCCTTGCTGCGTGATCGTGACAGCCACCGCGGCCACTGCGAAATCGCCGGGGCGGCGCGATATTTCTTCGAAAGACCAGCCGGTTGCAGGGGGGAGTTTCGGGAGTGTGACCGCGGTGAGGATCTCGGTCGGTTCGAGAGCGGTGGCCAGCGAACCCCGGAAAAAATCTTTCGCTGCAATCGTCCGCTTACCCTTGCCCGATTGCGTAGTGATAGAGGCATCTAGCAGCATCGCCAGCATCGGTAATTCGGCGGCCGGATCGGCATGGGCGAGGCTGCCGCCGATCGTGCCGCGATTGCGCACGCCAAAGTGTGCAACATGCGACATGGCCGCCGTAACGATCGGGAACGCATCGGCAATCAGCGGTGCGTTTTCCGTTGTCTTGTGGCGGGTCAGGGCGCCGATGTGAAGGCTACCCGCAGCGTCTTGAATACCGTCAAGACCCGGAATGCGATTGATATCGACCAGCCAAGCCGGTTCAAGAAGCCGGAAATTGAGCATCGGCACCAGGCTTTGCCCACCAGCCAGCACCTTCGCTTCGCCATCCGAGCAGGCGAGGGCGTCGATCGCTTCATCAAGCGTGCGTGCGGCAAGGTATTTGAATGGCGGTGGTTTCATCTGCTGGGAGGAAGGAAACGGTCTGCGGCAAAGCGGGGCGCAGCTTATCGCGAATCACCGAGTCGGGCAGGGACGGGCGGGCTTGATTCAAGGTGATGAAGTGTCCATGAAAGGGGTTCTGAGGGACTCTGCTATGCTTTTTCGTTCCTCAATGAGCCCGTGCTATGCAGAGCAATGCCGAACAACTTCTTGGTGCCTGGCGCCTGGCGCGTTGGACCATTGCATACAGCGACGGCCGCGCACCCACCATGCCGTTTGGTGAGTCGGTGACGGGCCTCCTCATTTACTCGAATGACGGCCATATGAGCGGCAATATCGCTCATGTGGGTCGGTTGCCGATGTCCTGCGAGAGCGCGCGGATGGCGCCGACAGACGAGAAGATCCGTGCCTTCGATACATTTTTCAGCTACGCCGGTACCTACCAGGTGGCGGGCGATGAAGTCATTCATCACGTCACGATGGCGTTGTTTCCAAATTTGGTTGGCACCGTGCAGCGCCGGAAGATGCGCTTTTCGGAGGAAGGACTGGAACTGTCGGCGGAAGATCTGTTACCCGGGTCCACGGTGAAGCGCATCCACCGGTTGCAATGGTGCCGGTGAATGCCCGATTGTTTCGTTGGCACGCCGCCAGATCGTAAGAAGCGTGTTCATTAAGGCCGAATAGCGAAGCGCTCGCGCAGCCAAGCGCATGCGCTGTCGATGGTGCGTGCAACCGCCTCGATCTCATCTACCCAGCGGATAAAGCCGTGATTCATGCCTTCGCATCGGTGTACCACGGTTGCGACGCCGGCTAGTTGTAGGCGCTGGCCATAGGCCTCGCCTTCGTCGCGCAGCACGTCAAACTCCGCCGTGAAGATACATGCGGTCGGCAATTGCGCGAAGGAGTGAGCACGCATCGGCGCGGCACGCGGGTCGTCTGCTTCACCGGCTTCGGTCAAGTAGTGGTTCCAGAACCATTGCATGCCGCTTTGCGTGAGTCCGTAGCCGTTCGCAAGCTCCACGTACGATCGGGTCGGCGGAGCGTAGTGATCGGTCACCGGATAGAAGAGCAGTTGGCCGCACAGGCCCGGTCCGCCGTCATCGCGCAGTTGCAGCGCGGTCGCGGCGGCGAGGCAACCTCCCGCGCTGTCGCCAGCAATGGCAATACGCGCAGGATCACCGCCGATTTGGCCCGCATTCGTTGCGACCCACCGGGTTGCGGCAAGACAATCGTCCGGCCCCGCCGGAAATTTGTGTTCCGGTGCCAGGCGATAGTCGACCGATACGACGATGCACCCCCGCACCCCAGTAGAGGCGCCGGCAAATATCGTCATGCGTGTCGAGATCGAGCAGCACAAAGCCGCTGCCATGAAAGAATACGAGCACAGGCATAAGGCTGGCGCTCTCCGGCCAGTAGATGCGAACCGGGATGGTTCCGCCGGGACCGGGAATGCCACGATTCTCCGCGGCCCGCACCGGTATCGGCGGCTCGCGCGGCGGATAGGCGAGCTTCACCTGCGCGCGGGCCTTTGCCACCGGCAAGGTGTGATAGGGTGGAAAGTTTTCCGCGGCTTTGAGTGCGCGGACGATGCGAGGATGTAATGGCATCTGGATCGCGTGGAGCGCTACGGCAATTCCAGTTCCAGCAGCAGCGATGCGGCTGCCTTCTGCCAGTGCAGGCCGGCGTGGAGTGAAGCTTGTACGCCGCCTGGCAACGCTCGCGGAGCTACGAACTTCAATGCCCGCAACTTCGGTAGCTCATAGCGCTCGACCGGGCTTGGTGCCACCTGCGCAAGAATCGCCGCAACACGTTCAACGGTCAACGTTTGGCAAATCCGTGTGTAGGCCGCATTGTCATAGGCCACGATGGTGAGATCGAGCACATCGCCTTTGTCGCCCGATCGCCCAGTGGCGATAGCGCCGATCTTCATCATTGATTCGCCCATTCGATGCGGGTCGGTACGCGATCACGCGCGATGAAGCCGGTGATCGATTCGATGCGCGGGCGCCGTTCACTGCGCACGCTGCCGCCGCCGGCCGGACCGGAAATCGTGAGCGTATAGACCTCGTCTTCCACCATCTGTGCGATTTCCGCGTCATCGCAGCGGACCGAGACATGGACGCGCAGTTCAGGTGGCTCGGCGAGCAACGGGAGCGAAGCGGCACCCAGCACGGAATCCACGCCGACCAGATCGATGCGAACATCCGCCGGCGCCAGATCATCTAGAAGTCGCATGCGTAGGATGTCGGCAGCATTGCGTGCCCGCTGCAACGCGCCGGTGCCTGCATAGGCGATCTCGATGTCGGCGACCAATCCACGACGCGCGAGAAAGCCGATCACCTTGAGCCGCTCCGGTCGCGGGCGTGCGCGCGCGCCGGTCATTCGCACCCGATTAAGTCCCAACTGTTCGAATTCGATGTTAGAAAAATCAAGCACCGCATCGGGCGTAATGTAAGCGCGTGGATCGTGCACCTCATAGAGCAGTTGCAAGGTGCAGCCTGCGGCGTTCAAGCGCCCTGGCTCGCCATCCAGGAGGCGAATGATCGCGGTGCCGTCCGCTTGCAGCTCGCCAATCGGATAACCAAGCCGTGCGTACTCGGCCACGCTCAAGTCTGGTTGATTGGGTTCGCTCAGATTGCCACCGGACAATTGCCCAGAGCATTCGAGCAGATGTCCCAGCGTCAGCGCACCGGCGAGTCCGGCCGCGTCAAGGGTCATGGCGTGCACTGGTGCGGCGGCGAAGAGCGATGAATCGGCAACGCGACCGGTAATCACGACATCGGCGCCACCCGTCAAGGCTTCCACCATCGGGTCGATGCCAAGATAGGCATGCGCGCCGATCCATTCGCCACCGGCGGTCGGTTCCATCCACTCGATGTCGTTCACGCGATTGCCGACATCATCGCCGATCACCGCCGCGATACGAAGATTGCCGGCGCCGGTTTCTTGTGCGAGCTTACGCGCTGCGCGTGCGGCAGCAGCCGGATTCGCCGCGCCAAGATTCGTCAGCACGCGGCAACGCTTGCCGGTTGTGGCAAGCAGTGGGCGAAGGCGGCGGCGTAGACGCGGATCGTAGCCGCCATCGGATGAAGCCTGTCGTCCGCGTAGCGCGGCAATCAGCGTGCGCTCGGCAAGACACTCAAGCGCGATGGCATCGACGGTTCCAGAGCGCGCCATGTTGACCGCAGGTTCAATCCGATCGCCGGCGAATCCGGCGCCCGCGCCGATCACAAAGATTGATTGCTTGGTGGTCATCAAAGTCCCATATAAGCGCGTTGCACATCCGGATCGTTCATCAATTCGGCACCCGACCCGGTCTTGACGATCCGCCCGCGTTCAATCACATAGGCGCGCTGCGCGATCTCCGGCGCATCTTCGACATGCTGTTCGACCAGCAGCACGGTGACATTGCGCGATGCGACCACCGAGCGGAGCATGTCGAACACACGCTCCACCATGACAGGTGAAAGCCCCGCCGAGGGTTCATCCAGCATCAACAGACGCGGACGGCTCATCAGCGCGCGTGCGATGGCACACATCTGGCGCTCACCACCCGACAGCGAGCCGGCGAGTTGCGTCTTGCGTTCGGCCAGAATCGGAAAGAGCATCATGACTTCATCGAGGGTGGTACGTGTCTTCTCGCGCGAGCTTGGATTGAAGGCGCCCAGTTCGAGATTCTCAAGCACGGTCATGAAGGGAAAGAGGCGCCCGCCCTCCGGCACCAGCGCCAAACCTTGGCCGACGATATCGTGCGCTGGCGTGCTGCCGATCGGACGACCGTCAAACGCGATGCGGCCCGCCGATGGCTGAATGATCCCGGCGATGGTACGAAGCAGCGTGGTCTTGCCAACCCCATTGGCGCCGATCACTGCGACGACTTCGCCGCTATCCACATAAAGACCGATGTCGTGCAACACCGGTGCGAGCCCGTAACCGGCGGACATACCGAGGACTTCCAGCAGCCGGCTCATGCGCGCTTCCTTGTGCCGACATAAGCCGTTACCACCGCCGGCGTCGACAGAATGGTCGTCGCATCGCCTTCTGCGATCTTCGCGCCATGATCGAGCACGATCACCCGCTCGGAGAAGGCGCGTACCACTTTGAGGTTGTGCTCGATGAGGAGAATAGTAAGGCCGGTGTCATGCAAGCGGCGAAAGAGCGCGATCGATTCGGTGACTTCGCTTGGATTGAGACCGGCCATCACCTTGTCCAGCAGCAACAGCTGCGGTTCGAGCGCGAGTGCACGCGAGACTTCCAGGCGGCGCCGTTCCGATAGCGTCAATTCGCTCGCACGCACATTGGCCCGGTCGGCGAGGCCGACCTGTTCGAGGATGGCGAGTGCTCTCTTCTCGGAGGCGCGCAAGCCCGGGTAGCGCAGGAACGCACCCATCATCGTGTTTTCAATGACGGTGAGCGCAATGAGGGGTTTGGCAATCTGGAAGGTGCGGCCAAGACCCAGCTTCGCGCGTTGGTCGGGCGGCAGATTGTTGATCAGCGCGCCGTTCAGCCGCACCTCACCGCTATTGGGCGCGAGTTGACCAGTGAGCAGATTAAAGAGCGTGGTCTTGCCGGCGCCATTGGGGCCGATGATGCTGACGATCTCGCCGCGCGACACATCAAACGAAACATTGTCGACCGCCACCAGTCCGGCGAAGCGCTTCACGACGTTGCGAACGCTAAAGAAGGGTTCTGTCATGAGGCGCTTCTCGAGCGCCGCCGCCACAGCGCATCCAGTGCACCGGCGACGCCGCGTCGCATGAAGAGCGCAGCAAGTAGCATCACGCCGCCCATCACGACCAGATGCAGCCCGGGAAGACCACCTCCCATCACCGCACGCAGATAACTCTCGGCGGGAATGATGAGAAAGGCGCCGAGCACCGGTCCAATGATGGTGCCGATACCGCCGATGAGCGCGATGAGCGCGAACTTCACGCCGATGTCGGCCAGCGAAAAGAGCGTCGGTGGATCGATGGTCCGTATATACATGGCGAAAAGGCTCCCGCCGATCGAGGCGAGTGCCGCACTGAGTGCGGTGTCACGCAGCTTAACCCGGGTTACATCAATGCCTGCCGCATGCGCCGCTTCTTCATCCTCACGCACCGCGAGCAGATAGTAACCAAGGCGGCTTCGCATCAATACGATAGTGATCGCGACGCAGAGGGCCATGAAGCCGAACATGATGAGCGCCCAGATGCACTGATCGGCGAAGATCATGTTGCCAAGGCCCGCCTTGAACGGGATCTGCAATCCGCGCGGACCGCCGGTCACCGTGTGGAGGTAATTTGCCATCACGAGCCCGACCTCGTTGAAGGCGAGTGTGGCGATGGCGAAGAACGAACCCTTCAGCCGAAAGGTCGGCCAGAAGACAAGCGGACCGATGGTGGCGCAGAGGAGAGCACCCGGAATCATGCCAAGCCACGGCGAGATTTCCCAGCCAAGATAGAGCCGCGCCGTCATGTACGCGCCTACCGCGAAGAACACGCCGTGGCCGAGGGAAAACTGTCCGCCGAATCCGCCGATGATGTTCCACGCCACCGCGAGACCGGCAAACAAATAGGTATAGATGAGGATGTTGACCCAGAACAGGTCGCCCGAGAGCACTGCAAGTGGTAATAGCGTGACGAGAAGGCCGCCCGCGTAGAGGCACCAGGTGCGGGTGGTAGAGGGAATCGCGCTCATGACTGTTCGCGAAAGCCGACTTCTTCAGCACCGACCTGACCGGAGAGGCCAGTCGGTCGGATGACCAGTACCAAGAGAAAAATGAGAAACCAGATCGCCTGCTTCAACTCCGGATCGATGTAGTACCCGGCGAATGCCTCGACGATGCCAACGATCATGCCGCCCGCCCAGGCGCCTGCGACGCTGCCGAGGCCTCCCAGCACCACCACCGCGAATGCGGCAAGAATGAAATTATCGCCGATTCCGGGCGAAAGGGTGTAGATCGGCGCGATCAGCGCACCTGCCAATCCGGCCAGCGCGGAGCCGATGTCGAATGTGACCATGAAGGTGCGCTCGACGTTGATCCCCATCAGCCGCGCCGCCTGCCGATCCTGCGTGACGGCGCGAATCGATTTGCCCATCAGCGTGCGCTGCAAGAAAAGATGCAGCAGCACGGAGATCGCGGTGACGGCGATGAGAATGATGAGGTGCGTGCCGGTGATGCGGATCTCACCGATCGCGATGCTAAACGAGGCGACTTTCGTGGCCACGCTATAGCCCTCGCCACGCGTAAAGACGAGCACGACGTTTTGCAAGACCGTAAGCAGACCGAACGTCGCGAAAATTTGCATCGACGATTCAGCCTGCAAAGGTTGGATCGCCACCCGTTGCACGATGACGCCGAACAGAAACATCGCCGGCATGACGATCAAGGTGGATACATAGGGATCCAGGCCCAACATCGAATAGGCGAGAAACGCCCCATACATGCCAAGCATCACCAACTCGCCCTGCGCGAAATTGACGATGCGGATCACGCCGAAGATCAGGTTGAGGCCGATGCTCACCAGACCATAGATCCCGCCCAGCAGAATACCGACAACGAGGACGTTGAGGAGGGTTTCCATGGGATGGGTCAGCGCTCACGGTACGGCGGAACGCGCATTCCGCCGTAACACGTTTCGCCCGTCTCTTTACTGGGTTCGCGGCGTATTCTTGATTGCGACGCTGGCCGGCTTGGCATCGGCGGGAACACGGTGACCTGCTTGCCCGACTGCCATTGGATGACCGTTGGGTAGGCGCGCGTGTTCTGCATCTTGTCATCGAACTTCGCGCCAAAGCCGATCGGATAGCTGCTTAGCGGCCGCGCGCACTTTCGTCATCTCCGTGGTGCCCGCGGCCGCGACGGCGTCGAGCAGCATGTGCATACCGGTAAAGGCGGCCATCCCTTGTGGTGCGACCGGTTCGCGGTTGTAGGCCTTGCGATACGAATCGAGATACGCGGCGGCACCTGGACCGAATTTCTCGGCAACGTCGGGCCTTGGATACGACACCACGAACAGACCCTCTAGGTACTCCGTGTCAAGTGCATCGAGCGTTTCGAAAGTGTCGCCGGTGCCGACGAACAGAATCATCTTGGGCTTGTAGCCTTGCTCGCGCGCGGTTCTCAGCATGAGATTGCCATCGGGCACATAGCCGGTCTGTACCCAGACGTCCGGATTGGCTCTGCGTGCGCGCAGCACCACATCGGTGAGATCGGCTGCGCGGAAATTGTGCGCGCCGATTCCGGTGATCTTGACGCCGGCCTTCTCGAATTCGACCTTTTGCACATCGGCAATCGTCTTGCCGTAGATCGAATCTTCATGCTCCAGCCAGACGGTGATCTCGTTCGGTTTCTTGCCGATCGCCGGGGCGATCATTTCTACCGTCGCCCGCACGCTCATTTCGGCGAAGTTGGCGCCGTGCGGACCGGAGCGCACGAAGTTGGGAAGTTTGCGTTCGGTAAGCTCGGCGGCCAACGCATTGGTGTCCCAATACACTTTCTGATGGCGGAGCGCAGCATCGCTTGCAGCATTCGATACCGCCGAGATATAGGTGCCAATCAGGATTTCAACCTTGTCGCGCGTCACCAGCTGATCGACCGCCGCGATGCCTTGTTGCGGGTTGCCGGCGTCGCCGCGGATCATCTCGATTCTCTTGCCGAGCACGCCGCCCTTGGCGTTCCGCTCGTTGATTGCGAGTTGGTAGCCGCGTGCGAGTTCATCGCCATAGAGCGCAAGGGGGCCGCTATACGGATTTACTGCACCGATGCGAACTGAATCCTGCGCGATTGCGGTACCGGCAAGCAGACCGCCGCCTAGGATGGCAGCGGAAATTAGCCTTCCTGCAATATTCATAGTCCCCTCCAATCAATGTTGTAAAGAACTTCGTCTTTCATCAGGAATCCGCGCGTACATCGCGCGGATTCCTAAGCGGGCTTGAAACGCGCGAGCGCCACATCGGCCTCCCGTTCGATGATCAATTGCAGCGGCATGTCGATACGCAAGGTCGTACCGGCCGCCACGACATTGCTGATGAGGCGCGGACCTTCCGCGAGTTGTACCACGCTTACGTTGTACGGCAGCTTCTTTGCAAACCACGGATGGTAGGCATGGTGATAGATGACCCAACTGATCAGCGTCGCTTTGCCGGAGGCGATCTTCCATGTCCATTCAGCCGCGAGACACTTTGGACATTCGGTCCGCGCGGGCAGCCAGGCGCTATGGCACCGGCTGCAACACTGGTAATCCAGTCGACCCTCGCGCAGGGCGTTCCAGTAATGCGCACCGATGCCGGTGGTATCGGGTAGGGGAAATGCTTGTTCCGGCGCCGCGCTCATTGCCATTGCCCCAGGATGAGAGTCGAGTGGGTGTGCATGATGCCGCCCTGATTGGACACCATGCAGGTCTGCGCATTTTTCACCTGTAGGGTGGCTTCGCCACGCATTTGCCGCACGCCTTCCAGCACCAATTGCAGGCCGGGCATGCCGGTTTCCGAGAGCAGGCCGCCCGCGGTATTGGTCGGCAACTCGCCGCCATGTGCAAGCCGCCCGCCCGCCACAAACGGACCGCTTTTGCCTTTCCTAGCAAAGCCGTACGCTTCGAGCGTCATGAGCACAGTAATGGTGAAGCAATCGTAGATCTGCGCGACATCGATATCCTTCGGTGTGAGCCCGGCCATGCGGAGCGCCGTTGCACCCGACACCTCGGCGCCGGTGCTGGTGAGATCAGTGCGCAACGGCACTTCCCATGAGGTCTGTCCTTGGCCGAATCCTAAAATCGGCACCGCTTTGCGAATGCCCATCTGCTTGGCGCGCTTGGCACTCATCAACACTACGGCTGCCGCGCCATCGGATACGAGGCAGCAGTCGTCACGGCGGAGCGGATCCACCACCCATTTGGACTGGCGATATTGCTCTAGCGTGAGAGGCACTCTTAGTTGTGCGTTAGGATTGGCGGCACCATGATTGCGAATCGCCACCGCGATCTCGCCCAACTGATCGCTCGTGGTGCCATACTCCTCCATATGGCGGCGGGCGAGCATTGCATAGCCCGCAGGGACGCCAAACCAGCCGTAGGCGGCATCATCGCCCCAGGCTTTTTCATAGACATGGCGGCTGCCGGTGCGCGGATTGTCGGCATAGGTGACGAGCGCAATCTCGCATTGGCCGTGTTCGATCGCCATCGCGGCAAACGAAATGAGGCTGATGTTCGCCGCACCGCCTTGGTCCCAACTGCCGCCCACGCGCGGTTGCAGGCCCATTGCTTCCGCGAGCGTCGATCCGTACATGAACTCCGGATTCGACGTTGGCGGTTTGACCACCAGCGCGTCGACAGCCTCTTTCTCGACGCCCGCATCGGCAAGCGCATTGCGACACGCCTCAATATTGAGCGACAGCGTAGTCCGGCCTGGGCACTTGCCGAAGGCGGTCTGGCCCACGCCTGCGATCACTACGTTTCCGCGCATCAGATCACTCCTTCTTTGGTGAGGGCCGCGATGTCGGTTGCCGATAGGCCGAGCCACTCGCCATAGATCGCATCATTATCGGCGCCCAGTTTGCGGCTGGGCGTAATCGGCATCTGATCGGTACCTGCGAAACGCAACGGTGAGCTTTGCACCGGAATGCGCCCAAGCTCCGGATGTTCCTGCCACAGCAACGCGCCGCGCGCATGCAAGTGAGGATCGTTCACGACTTCATCGAGATCGCGCACTGGGGCGCAGGGAACGCGATGTTTCATCAGCAATTCGAAGAGCGGCTGTTTATCGAAGCGTGCAGTGAATGCGTTCACCAGTTCATCCACGGCGGCCATGTTTTCGACGCGCTTTTTTAGGCTCGTGAAACGCGAATCGCCGCGCAGGTCGGGGCGTTCCATCGCTTCAATGAGCGATTTCCAGTGCTGTTCGCCAACGCAGATGATCGCGATATAGCCGTCCTTGGTCGGATAGACGTTATAAGGCGCTTCGGCCAAACCACCATGCTGATTGCCGGTGCGAGGCGGCGCTTTGCCGTTGCTGCCCCACCACATGCCAAGATTGGAGCTGAGCGACGAATAGATCGCCTCCTGCATCGACACTTCCACCAATCGACCGACGCCGGTTTTCTCGCGTTCGTAGAGGGCGGTCACCACCGCGCCGTACAGGTGCACCCCGGTAATGAAATCGCAGATCGCCGGGCCCGCTTTCACCGGTGGGCGATCGGCAAATCCAGTAATGCTCATCACGCCTGCCATCGCCTGCACGGTGAGATCCATCGCCGGGTAGTCGCGCTTTGGGCCGCTCAAACCAAAGCCCGTGCCGGAGCCATAGACGAGACGCGGATTGATGGCGTGGAGTTTCTCCCAGCCAAGGCCAAGACGATCCATCGCACCGGGCGCGAAATTCTCCAGCAAGACATCGCCTTTCTTCACCATGTCGATCAGCAAGGCTTTGCCGTGCTCGGTCTTGAGATTCAGGGTGACGGAAGTCTTGTTCGCATTGAGCATCGCAAACGGTAGCGCCGCGCCACCGACCACGCCACGCCGGCGCAGATGTTCCCCGCCGTGCGGCTCGATCTTGATGAC
This sequence comes from Betaproteobacteria bacterium, assembly GCA_009693235.1. GTDB lineage: Bacteria > Pseudomonadota > Gammaproteobacteria > Burkholderiales > SG8-39 > SHXR01. Next base: position 48,502 of record SHXR01000024.1, read on the forward strand.
CCGTGCGCCGGCCGTTGCCATGAGGAAGGTCGCATACGGGCCGTTGTAGATCTGCCCGAGATCGATGACCGTGATGCCTTCAAGTGGGTAGCGCCCGGTCATGTCACTTGCCTTGGAATCGCGGCTTGCGTTTTTCGGCGAACGCGGCCGGGCCTTCCTTCGCGTCTTCGGTTGCCATGAGCATGCGATTGAACATCTGCTCCATGCGTAAGCCGGTAGCACGATCGACATCGCGGCTGCGCACGGCGAGTTCCTTCGCGGCTTGTACCGCAAGCGGTGCATTGGCGGCGATGCGCTGCGCGTATTCATGCGCCGCATCCATGAGTTTGTCACGCGGCACGACCTTGTTGATGAGACCCCAGCGCGCAGCCGTCTGGGCATCGATCGGATCGCCGGTGAGCAGCATTTCCATCGCGATCGGATACGGCAATTGATCGAGGATGCGCTGCGTGCCGCCATTGCCCGCGACCACACCGCGCTTCACCTCGGCGAGATTGAACGTTGCGTTCTCGGAGGCAACGCGAATGTCGGTAGCAAGCATCAACGTCACGCCACCCCCCAAACAGTAGCCATTAACGGCGGCGATCACTGGTTTCCAAACCTCCAGTCCGCGATTCAACAATTGATCGCGCTGGGTGAGCCACATCTCGTCATAGCCGGGCGGCGCGGTGAGAAAGCTCTTGATGTCCGCACCGGTGGTGAAGGACTTCTCGCCCGCGCCGGTGACGATGGCAACGCGAATGCTCGCGTCGTCGCGTACTTGGCACCACGCGGCGGATAGATCGCGATAGTGGTCGGCGTCCATCGCATTCAGCCGTTCCGGACGATTGATGACGATGGTGCAGATGCCTGCGTTGATGGTGACGTCGATGGACATGATCAATCCTTGTAAGGCGCGTCAATATGAAACGCAAAGGACGTAATGGATTCAGAGAAAAAACGCATGATAGTTTCTCTCATCAACGCCGCGCTTGTCCAAACAGGTCCAAACAAAACCTTCGCGTCCTTTGCGTCCATTGTGGTTCAAATATTTGACTGGTTTAGGGGCGATCTCTACGACCGCCAAGCAAATGCCGAGCGACCACCATCCGATGCACTTCGGAGGGACCTTCGCCGATCCGCTTGATCCTAAGCTCCCGATACCAACGTTCGAGCGGCATTTCTTTTGACACCCCCATCCCACCAAAAATCTGGATGCAGCGGTCAACCACACGGCCCGCCGTTTCGGTCCCGTACACCTTGGCGATCGATGCCGCGAGTTTGCTGTCTTCGCCGCGATCGGCTTGCCATGCTGCCTCGTACACCAACAATCGCGCCGCGCGCAGTTCAATTTCCGAATCAGCCAATTGCCATTGCACCGCTTGCCGGTCCGCCAGGCGCGCGCCAAAGGTTTCGCGCTGGGTTGCCCACTCGATGGCCATGTCGAGTGCGGCCTGACCTAATCCGATCGTGGCCGCTGCGTACGGCGCACGCTCATGCACGAGCCACTCTTCTGCAAATGAGAATCCTTTGCCTTCTTCGCCCAGCATGTTTTCGGCCGGCACTTCGTAATCTTCGAAGCTCAGCTCGTACGGGTAGTACGAGCGGATCACCGGGAATGGCGACCAGCGCAGACCTGGCTTGTCGCGCTCGACGATGAAGGCGCTCACGCCGCTGCGCCCAGGGCCACCGGTGCGGGCGAACACGATGCCCCATTTCGATTGGCCCACGCCTGAGATAAAGATCTTGGTGCCGTTCAGGATATAACGATCGCCCTTCTTGTCGGCGCGGGTGCGAATGGCGCGGCCAGGATCGGAGCCGCCGCTCGGTTCAGTGATCGCAACGAAGGTCTTGCCGCCGCCTTCGATGACGGGCACCGCGTACTTTTCGATCTGATCGCGCCGGCCCTTGAAGATAATGTTGGGCGGATCGAAGCCGAACGCCCCGCATGCCGCGATATACGCGCCCATCTTGCACTTCACCGATTCCTCGGCGACGATGCATTGGCCGAGCAGGTTGAGGCCCGCGCCACCCCATTCACTGGGTGACTGCACGCACCACAGGCCAAGTTTTCTTGCCTTTGCTTGCAGCGGTTTCAGTTTTTCATCGGGCAAGCTGTAAGAATCATGCGGCTCGTCTGCCTCGGCTGGCTTTACTTCCTTGTCCATGAAGCGGCGCGTGGTGTCTTGCAGCATGCGGAGCTCTTCCGGGAGTTCCCAGGCGCCAAGCGGATTGGGCATTGAATGGGGTGCGTTCATACGTTGTCCTTCACGTTGATCGGGCAGCCAGACGCCGTGCGCGTTCGGTTGCAGTGGCGGTGGCATCGATTCGATACGTCATGCGATCGCCAAGTGGCTTTGCTTCAGAGATCACCGCACCATACGCCGATTCGGCAGTGGCGCGGCTCACATAACCAAGGTTCATATCGCGTTCGACTTCATTGGGATCGCGCTCAAGCGGATCGCCATAACCGCCGCCGCCTGGCGATGCGGCCTCTACGCCATCGCCCGCGTGAAGTGGTTGGCTATCCAGTTTGCTGCGCATCGGCGGCACCCATGAGTTTCCGCCTGTGTGAATCCGCACCGCGTTTGGCGTGGCTTCACCGCCGCCTGCGATCCCAAACGGTTGGTAGTCGACGCGATCACCCAGCACCGAGGTCACACAATCGGACCACACTGTGAACTGGTATTCGGTTCCACAGCCACCGCGATGCCAACCGGCGCCACCGGAATCTTCGCGCAGCCGAAAGTGATTGAAGCGCACCGGGTAGCGATGCTCCGACATTTCGAGCGACATGAAATTGGCCATCGACAGCGGCGGATTGCCATTCACGAGGCCATCGCTTGCACGTGATCCGCCATAGCCGCCCGGATACGGGAAGACACCGACGAAGAAATTGCCGGTATCGGGATGGCGCCCGCCGATCGTACACACGCCCACGGTGCCGAAATCCGCCGCTGGTGTGCGATCGGGAATCGCCTGCGCCAACGCGCCGAACACGATATCGATGACGCGCCCCAGCACTTCTAGATAGCCGCCAACTGGGGTCGGATATTCAGCCGCGACGATACTGCGCTCCGGAATGATAAAGGTGGCAGGACGAAATGCGCCGCCATTCACCGGTACTTCCGGGAAGATGTGCTTCATCGCGACATAGCACGCGGAGAGCGTCGTGTTGCGCGAGAGATTGACTGGCCCGCGCGCGGCAGGCGAGGTGCCGGTGAAATCGAAGGTGAGTTGCGAACCGCGCACCGTCAGCGTCAACACGATATTGAGCGGCTTGTCGACGATGCCGTCGTTGTCGATCACATCTTCGAAGCGATAGGTGCCATCGGGAATTTCCTCGATATAGGAACGCATCTCCTGTTCCGAGCGTTCCATCATTGCGGCGACACACACGCTCAGCCGATCAACGCCATAGCGCTCTACCAACTGATCGAGGCCGCGTCGCGCGATGGTGAAAACATTCGTCATTGCGGCGAGATCGCCCGCGATCTGCACCGGCAGTCGCACATTCGCGCGGAACATCTGCACTAAGGGCTCGTTCAACCGGCCCTGGTCGTAGAGCTTCATCGCCGGAATCAACAGGCCTTCCTGATGAATCTCGGTCGCTTTGGGTGCCCAGCCGCCCGGCACACTGCCGCCGATATCCATCCAATGACCGGTGCTCGCCATCAACGCGACGAGTCGGTCACCAACGAAGTAGGGCGCGACCAATTGCACATCCTGCAAGTGCGTGCCACCGACATACGGGTCGTTCAGGATCCACAGATCACCCGGCTTGAAGCCGCCTTGTTCGTTGGCGAGCCGGACGATGTTCTGCGTGGTGAACTGCATGTTCGCCAGAAACACCGGCAGCCCGTAGCGGCCCTGTGCGATGGTCTCGCCGGTCTCAGGATGAAAGATGCCGTGCGCGCAATCGTTGGTCTCGGAGATGATTGGTGAAATCGCGGCGTGAATGAGATGCAGATCCATCTCGTCAGCGATTTGTTCGAGTGAGCCGCGCACGACGGCAAGCGTAACGGGGTCTATGCTCATGCTGCTTTCTCCGTAAGCGTAACCAATAGATTACCGGCCGCATCGACACACGTCGTCATGCCAGGCTCCACGACGGTCGTGGCGTCGTCTTGTTCCACGATCGCCGGCCCCTCGAACTGCATGCCTGGCAATAGATCGGTGCGACGGTAAATCGCGGCATCAGTCCAGCCACCGAAGTGAACAGGTCGCCGCTTGAAGGGTTTGGGTTGGTCATGCGTGAGGGCAGACTGTGCTTTCGCGGCGTGGGCGCCGCGCACGCCAAGCACGGTGGTGCGCACATTCACAACGACAACCGGAATGTCGCCCAACGTATTCCCGAAATCGCGGCGATAGGTGTCGATGAACGCGCGAGTCAGTCGATCGGCATTCCAATCGGCTTCGATCGGCACACGCAGCGCATGGATCTGTCCCTGGTAGACCATATCGGCGAAATGCGAGGCGCGCACCGCATCATGCGGCGCTTCGCTCTTTTTCAATTGCTCTTCACCATCGGCACGCTGTTGTTTGAGCATGGCTTGCAGCGCGCCGATGTCGGTGCGATCGAGTCGCTGCTCGATGGTCTGCGAAAGGTCATAGCGGATATCGGCGATCGCGCAGCCCATCGCGCACAGCACGCCCGGATACGCCGGAACGAGCTCAGTTTTGATGCCGACTTCACGGATCAGTGCAGCGCCATGCATCGGCCCTGCGCCACCAAAGGCCACCATCGCGAATTCACGTGGGTCGAGGCCCTGTTCGATCGAGATGAGGCGCATACGGCCGGCCATGCGCTGATTCACTACGGCGAGAATCGCCTCGGCTGTCTCTTCCATCGACAGCCCGAACTTGGCGCCAAGCGCCGTGACCGCTTTGCGCGCGCTGTCGACATCGAGGTTCACTTTGGTGGCGCCGCTGCCGCCGATCGGGCTGTCGATATCGATGCGACCGAGCACGAGGTTCGCATCGGTGACGGTGGGTTCGGTGCCACCGCGCCGATAGCACACTGGACCCGGCATCGCACCGGCACTACGCGGCCCCACTTGCAGGATGCCGCCGCGATCAAGCGATGCGATGCTGCCGCCACCCGCACCGATGGTATGCACATCGATCATCGGCAGACGCAATGGCACGCGAAACTCAAGGAGTGTGTTCTCGGCGATGCGCGGTTCGCTGTTGATCACCACCGCGACATCGAAACTCGTGCCGCCCATGTCGGCGGTGATGATCTTGTTAAAGCCTGCATGGCGCGCGACTTCGCCCGCGGCGATGACGCCCGCGGCCGGACCGGAGCGCACGATATAAGCGGAGCGTTTGCCAAGTTCGGTGAGCGGCGCGACCCCACCATTCGATTGCATGATCAGCACATCGCGCTGAAAGCCCCACTCGCGCAATTTACTGTGCAGGTTGCGTGCGTAGCGCGATACCAGTGGTTGCAGGTAACCCTGCACGACCGCGGTGCTGGTGCGTTCGAATTCGTAATACTCGCGGATCACGCTCGCGGAGGTCACGATTTCCCAGGCGGGATTGATCGCGGCGAGCAGATCACGCACGCGGTCTTCGTGGGCCGTATGCGCGTAGGCATGAATGAACGCGATCACCACCGCATCGACGTTCTGTTCCATTAACACGGCACCGAGCGCGCGGACCTCTGCATCGTCGATAGGCACGAGCACGTTACCGCGATGATCGACGCGCTCCCTCACTTCCCAGCGCCGATCGCGCGGGATGAGCGGCTGCTGGACGCCGGTGAGGCCATACATGTTCGGGCGATCGCGCCGGCCCAGTTCCAGAATGTCCCGGAATCCGCGCGTCGTCACCAGGGCGCAGCGCGCACCTTTGCGTTCGATGATGGCGTTGGTGGCGATGGTGGTGCCATGCAGCAACGCTTCCAACGTGGACGGATCGATCTTCGCCACCCGCAACGAGTCCAGCAATCCGCGCGAAGGATCGTCCGGCGTGGAGGGCACCTTGAGGATCGTTTCGATCCCGTGTTCCGGATCGGTGTAATACAAATCGGTAAATGTGCCACCGACGTCGATGCCTACCACTGCGCCCATGATGTGTTGTCTCGTATCTTGTTGGTTACGTGTGTCCGCTACCGTTTCGTACCATTCACCTTTGCGCCGCTGTTTGCCGCCAGCGCGACCTTGCCGGCTGCTCCCACGTGTCGTGCCATGCGCCGTCGGGCGGCTTCAGCGTCGCCCGCGACGATCGCGTCAAGAATGCTGCGATGGATCTTCAGCGTGGCGGCACGCACCTGCGGTGAATCAAACGCATCGAGTGCCGTCTCCTGATGAATAACGTTCGACAGTACTTCCATGAAGCCGATCAGCAAGTCGTTGTGGCTTGCACGCACCACCGCCATATGCCAATCGAGGTTGGCGGTGAGATAGTCGGGCAATGTTTCGACCGCCGTTTCCACCGCGACGGTCTTAGCTTTCAACTCAGCGAGATCTGCATCGGTCCGACGGCGTGCCGCACCTTCAGCGGCCACCGTCTCAAGCGCTTCGCGGATTTCGTTCAACTCCTCGAATCCAACATTGCGGCCCCAGATGAACAGATCCAAATGGCGCGACAGCTCACGCCCGGCCGGCCGGCTCACGCGCGAACCATCACTGCGCCCGGCGTGGGTTTCGATCAATCCTTCCGCTTCAAGGATGCGCAATGCCTCGCGGACGAATGCGCGACTGAGGCCAGTCTGGGAACTGGCCGGTGCCAAGCTCGCTGGAGCGAATGCGACTACGCAACTGCTCGACGAGCACGTCACTTGCCTTTGGCACGCTCAGCCGACCCAACGCGAGCGCCGCGTGCGGGGAGTCGGTCGATAGTGCGGTATCGAGTGTCGGAGTGGTCATCGGTTGGCGGATTCGGTGCGTACGAAAAGCGCGATTTCCGTGAACTATTTCACACGCTAATTATGTCGTCAAGTTAATTGTCAGACCCTGTCGAAAGTAAATTAGTTGTCCGGTTTTAGTAAGTAACCTGTCCGGTTTATTGAGGAGCGATATTGCTGCCCATAAGCCGGTCTGGCTACCGACAGGAGAACCGGAAGATGAGATTCGAAGAGGCCTACCAAGGATGGACG
>SHXR01000081.1 GCA_009693235.1 Betaproteobacteria bacterium
ATGACTTAGGCTCTCCAGTTCGTCCATCTGCTTGACTCCCTATCGTGTGCTTGGCGACTCACGGTTGGAAGTTTCGCGGATGGACTCCCGTATATGTCAAACATCTGCTGCCACCCCGGCAAAGCCGGGGGTTTCCCGATTAGACTAATCGATTTTCACCAGACCGATTTTCACCAGACTAGGTGCGTACCTGTTGTCGCGGCGTGTCGGACAGCACAAAGCAAAAGGCCCCACCGTAGCGGGGCCTTTCGTGGTGCATACCGCGATTACTGCTTAACGAATCTCGTCCGCATGCCGACGACTTCCACTTCAACACGGCGATTCTTCGCACGACCGGTATCGGTTCTGTTATCGGCGACTGGCTGCTTCTTGCCTTTGCCTTCGGTGTAGATCCGGTTCGACTCGACGCCTTTGCTGACCATATAGGCCTTCACCGCTTCAGCGCGCCGGACCGACAGGCTCTGGTTGTACGCGTCACTACCAACGCTATCGGTATGACCGATCACGATGATGACTTCGAGCGAAACGTTGCGCACTTTGGTGACGAGATCGTCCATCTTCGATCGGCCTTCGGGTTTGATCGCTGCCTTGTCGAAATCAAACAGCACATCGGCGGCAAGGGTGATCTTTTCCGTCACCGGCTTGGGTGGTGCAGGCGGCGGCGGTGGCGGTGGCGGTGGGGGCGCAGGTGCAACCGGAGGCGGTGCCGCCGGAGCCGGCGCAGGGGGCGGCGCCGCCGGAGCAGGCGCTGGAGGCGGCGGTGGTGGTGGCCGCGATACTACCGGTGCCGGTGGCGGCGCGGCTGGCTTGGGTCTTGGCACCAAGTCAGGATCGCACTCCATCGTGGCTTGCGCGGGCGTCCAGAAAGCATTCCGCCAGCAAATATTGAAACCGCTTCGCCATATCTGACCGAACGCGCTGGTCGTGTAGCCATCGGGCTCATTCCCGCCGGTCGCGCAGGCACTCAATGCCAGCGTTGCGGCAACGATGAGTGCCTTTTGTTTCGTAGAAGACTCAAACATGCTTACTCCTCTTTTGTGCGATTGCCCGACGCTGCAAAATTGCTAGGCTTACCATTTGGATCACTTGGTAACTCAATATATAGGCCGAATTATGTGGGCCGAATGCTCAGCCCGCCACATCGACAATTCGCCAACCAAGTCACAAAATTTGTATGATGGAATTATCACTGCAACCTTAGACAATGACGGAGCCTAAGATCGTAACTTATTGTGCCACAAATTAGTTCGCTTTTCCAATCCCGCTAGCATGGGATTGACAAGCCGCCCGTCGCGTACCACCGACCGGCCTGCTACCCAAACGCGCTCGACCTGCTCACGCCCCGCCACATAGACCAGATGGGCGATCGGGTCAAAGCAGGGCAGCACGATTGGATCGGCCATGGAGACCGCACAAAGATCAGCCGCCTTGCCTGGTTCGATGGAACCTGTCAGATGATCGATGCCAAGCGCCTTGGCGCCGGCCATCGTGGCGCAATAAAGGGCGCTCTCTGCCGGCATCGCTTCGGCGTTACCGGAAACGCCTTTGGCGAGCAGGGCCGCGGTCCGCATCTCCTGGAGCATATCGAGTCGATTATTGCTGGCCGCGCCGTCCGTTCCTAATGCGACGTTCACGCCTGCCGCCATAAGCGATGCGATCGGCGCAAGCCCGCTTGCCAATTTGAGATTGGAGGAGGGGCAGTGCGCCACGGTGACGCCGTTTTCTGCTAGCAGTTCGATTTCCTGCTGGGTCAGATGCACCGCATGGACTGCGATGAGATGCGGCGAGACCATGCCAAGGGCGTTAAGACGAGCAAGTGGCCGTGTCCGATGTTGGACCAGACTTTTCTCGATCTCATCATGCGTTTCGTGAATGTGGCAATGAATCGGTAAGTCCAACTCTTCAGCGATGGTGACGATGCGCTGGAACGTCTTGTCGCTTACGGTATAGGGCGCGTGCGGCGCCAGGCAAAACGATAGCAACGGTTCGTCGCCGTATTGGTCGCGCACGGCGAGGCCTTTGGCGAGGTAATCGTCCGGACCGGAACCGTAGGTCGATGGAAACTCGAAGGCAATGATGCCCAGAGCGGCGCGCATCCCGCCATCCAGAAATGCGCGAGCCGAGGCGTCCGGAAAGAAGTACATGTCATTGGCGCAGGTGATGCCACCGCGCAGCATTTCCGCGCAAGCGACCAAGGTGCCGTCATAGACATAGTCAGGCGATACATGCCGCGCTTCCGCGGGCCAAATGTGCTCGTGCAGCCAGCGCATGAGAGCAATGTCATCGGCGATGCCCCGCATCAAGGTCATCGGGGCGTGCGTATGCGCATTGATGAGACCAGGTATCAGTACCGACTGCGGGAGGACCACGCGCTCGATCGGGGCGAATTGTTCGTTGGCCTGGGTGGTGGGGAGGACGCCGACGATGCGCCCGACGTCGACCGCGACCGCACAGTATTCATGCACCACGCCGCGCGGCGCGACAGGGATGACCCAGCGGGCCTCGATCAGGGTGTCAATGGGTTGTTTCATCGGCATGCGGGGACGTGGAGGTTGACGGCGCGATCGGCATCACATGCCGGACATTGCTGCCGGGTTGCGCCAGGTCCGCGCATCGCCTGCCATGTTAAACCATCAGGTCAGCCAGGGAGGTCATTTGAAATGCCCGCACAATCAGGGCTCAGAGAACCCCCGTGGATGCTAAAATCCCATGTTTTCCGAGTCGCGAGATCTTTGGGTGACCTTGGCCGCAAGGCAGGATCATCCAAGTGAAACGCCACGCCCCCCGCCCGCATTGATCGCCAAGGCGCGATTTGGCCGGCGCTATAACGATTCGAGTCGATGGACCAGTTTGCAAAAGAAACAATTTCGGTAAGCCTGGAAGACGAGATGCGGCGTTCGTACCTCGATTACGCGATGAGCGTGATCGTCGGGCGGGCGCTGCCCGATGTGCGGGACGGGCTGAAACCGGTGCATCGCCGGGTGCTCTTCGCGATGCAAGAGTCGAATACCGTCTGGAACAGGCCCTACGTCAAGTGTGCACGCGTCGTGGGCGATGTACTCGGTAAGTACCATCCGCATGGCGACACCGCGACCTATGAAGCCTTGGTGCGGATGGCGCAGGACTTTTCGATGCGCTACATGCTCATCGACGGGCAGGGTAACTTCGGCTCGGTCGATGGCGATTCGCCCGCGGCGTATCGGTACACGGAGTGTCGGCTCGCGCGGATCGCGGGCGAACTGCTCACCGACATCGACAGTGAGACGGTCGATTTCGTGCCGAACTACGACGGCAAGGAGATGGAGCCGTCCGTGCTGCCGGCGAAGATCCCCAATTTGTTGGTGAATGGGTCATCCGGCATTGCGGTGGGCATGGCCACCAATATCCCGCCGCACAATCTGAATGAAGTGATCGATGGGTGTCTGCAGTTGCTCGAACACCCGGAAACGACGATCGATGATTTGATTCGCATCATCCCGGCGCCCGATTTCCCCACCAAGGGAATCATCTATGGCCTGGGCGGGGTGCATGAGGGCTACCGGACCGGCCGTGGTCGCGTGATCATGCGCGCTCGCATCCACTTCGAAGAGATCGAGAAGGGCGGGCGCACCGCCATCATCGTCGATGAGCTGCCCTATCAGGTCAACAAGAAATCGTTCCTGGAGCGCGTTGGCGAGCTGGTGCATGAGAAGCGCTTGGAAGGCATTTCGCATATCCAGGACGAGTCGGACAAGTCCGGCATGCGTGTGGTCATCGAACTCAAACGGAACGAAATTCCGGAAGTCGTTCTCAACAATCTGTACAAGCTCACGCAGCTGCAGGACAGCTTCGGCATCAATATGGTCGCGCTGGTCGATGGCCAGCCGCGCTTGCTCAATATCAGGCAAATGCTCGATGCGTTCCTTTCGCATCGACGCGAGGTGGTCACCCGCCGCACGCTTTTTGAACTAAAGAAGGCACGCGAACGCGCGCACATTCAGGAAGGTCTGGCGGTTGCGCTCGCCAATGTGGATGAAATTATCGAATTGATCCGCGCGGCGCAAACACCTGCCGAAGCCAAGCTGAAACTGCTTGCCAAGACGTGGCAATCGACTGTCGTGGAGGCGATGCTGCAGCGGGCCGCGCCCGATGCCACCAAGCTCACCGATTCGCATCTTGGCTTAACGCCCGAGGGTTACCGGCTTTCCGAGATCCAGGCGCAAGCCATTCTCGAAATGCGCTTGCAGCGGCTCACCGGGCTCGAGCAGGAAAAGATCGTTAAGGAATACGGGGAGCTGGTCGATCTCATCGCCGATCTGCTCGATATTTTGGCCAAACCCGCCCGTATTACGGCGATCGTCGGCGAAGAATTGCGTGCGATGCAAGCGCAGTACGGCGATGTCCGCAAGAGCGAAATCGTCACCCACGCCGAAGATCTCGCGTTGGAAGATCTCATCACGCCAGAAGATGTCGTCATCACGTTCTCGCATGCCGGCTACATCAAGGCCCAGCCGCTCGCCGATTACCGTGCCCAGAATCGCGGCGGGCGCGGCAAACTCGCCGCCGCCACTAAGGAAGACGATTTCATCGAGCGCTTGTTCGTCGCGCATACCCATGACTTCGTACTTTGCTTCTCCAATCGAGGCAAGGTGTATTGGCTGAAGGCGTATCAGGTGCCGCAGGGCAATCGCGTCAGTCAGGGTAAGCCGATCGTGAATGTGCTCGCTCTCGAAGACGGCGAGAAGATCAACGCTGTCCTGCCGGTGAAAACGTTCGATGAGGATCGCTTCGTGTTCATGGCGACGGCCGATGGCACGGTAAAAAAGACGTCGCTGGTGGATTTCTCGCGTCCGCGTGAGCGGGGCATCATTGCCATCGAATTGGATGAGGGCAATTTTCTGGTGGGTGTTTCCATCACCGACGGCAAGCACGATGTCATGCTCTTCTCCGATGCGGGCAAGGCGGTTCGCTTCGAAGAAGGGGATGTGCGGCCGATGGGACGCACCGCACGCGGTGTCCGCGGCATGCGTTTGGGCGACGGGCAGAAGGTCGTCTCGATGCTGGTGGCAAATGATGAATCCCAATCGGTGCTCACCGCCACGGAAAATGGCTATGGCAAGCGCACACCGGTTGCCGAGTACACCAAGCACGGTCGGGGCACGCAGGGCATGAACGCGATTTTGGCGTCCGACCGTAATGGCAAGTTGATCGGTGCGGTGCTGGTCGATGACAAGGATGAGCTCATGCTGGTATCGACCGGAGGCATATTGATCCGCACCAAGGTTGCTCAGATCCGCGAAATGGGGCGCTCGACCCAAGGCGTGCGGCTGATCGATCTTGATGAAGGCACGCGGCTCGCCAGCATCGAGCGTGTCGCCGAGACCGAGGATACCAACGGCGAAAACGGTCATGGCGGAAACGGCGGGAATGGTGCCGGGATAGAGGCCGCACCACCATCGGCCGATGCGCATGACATAAATGGTCAAAACGGCGGCGGCGCGAGCGAAACGCCTTAATATTTTCGTTGCGCCCTGCGGTAGCGGGTGCGACGTTGCCAGGAGATAGCGATATGTCACGAGCCACAAATTTCAGCGCAGGTCCGGCGACGTTGCCGGAGTCGGTCCTCAAACAGGCTGCCGCCGACATGTTGGACTGGCATGGTTCGGGCATGTCGGTGATGGAGATGAGTCACCGCGGCCCGGAATTCATCAGCATCGCCGAGCAAGCGGAAGCCGATCTGCGTGAATTGCTCGCGGTGCCCGCGCACTACAAAGTGCTCTTTCTGCAAGGCGGTGCCTCGCTGCAATTCGGCATGATCCCGATGAATCTGCTTGCCGGTCGTACCGTCGCCGACTATGTGCATACCGGGGAATGGGCGAAGAAAGCGATCGCTGAGGCAAAGAAATACTGCCAGGTCGGCATCGTCGCATCGAGCGAAGACAAGCAATTTACCTATGCCCCGGACCAGTCCGAGTGGCGGGTTTCGCCGGATGCGGCGTATGTGCATTTCACCTCGAACGAAACCATCGGCGGGGTCGAATTTCATTGGACTCCCGAGGTCGGCAAGGTGCCGCTGGTGGTCGACATGTCCTCGCACTTCCTGTCCCGCCCCGTTGAGGTCTCTCGCTATGGCTTGATCTACGCCGGCGCCCAAAAAAATGTGGGGCCGGCCGGTCTGGTCATCGTGATCGTGCGGGAAGATCTGCTGGGACATGCCATGCCTATCACGCCTTCCATGCTTGACTACAAGGTGCATGCGGATGCGCAGTCGATGTCGAATACGCCCCCCGCATATGCGATTTACATCGCCGGTCTGGTGTTCCAATGGCTCAAGGCCCAGGGCGGCCTTAGCGCCATGGAACAGCGCAATATCGTCAAGGCCAAACGGCTCTACGATTTTCTGGATAGCTCATCGTTCTACAAAAATCCGGTGCGCAAGTTCGACCGTTCGCGGATGAACGTGCCCTTTACGCTGGCCGACGCCAAGCTGGATAACGCGTTCCTGAAGGGTGCCGACGCACGCGGCCTCCTGCAACTGAAGGGTCATCGCTCGGTGGGAGGGATGCGCGCCTCAATTTACAACGCGATGCCCATCGAAGGTATCGAGCGGCTGCTCGCCTACATGCGCGAATTTGAAAAAGAAAAAGCCTAGTAACGGATATGGACGCCAAACGATTCGAAATTCTCGTCCTCAACAATATCGCCGCCATTGGTCTGCAGCGATTGCCTGCCGAGCGCTATCACGTCGGCAAGGACACCAAGGCGCCCGATGCGGTGCTGGTGCGTTCTGCCGACATGCACGCGATGCAGATTCCCAGTTCGGTGCGAGCGATCGGCCGCGCCGGCGTCGGCACCAACAACATTCCCATTGCGGCGATGAGCGGGCGCGGCGTGCCGGTATTCAACGCGCCGGGGGCGAATGCCAATGCGGTGAAGGAACTGGTGGTGGCCGGGCTACTGATCGCTGCGCGCAACCTGGCGCCCGCATTGCAATTCGTTAGTTCCCTCGCCGGCGACTCATGGGCTGACAAGGCGGATGCCCTCGATGAACGCGTCGAGGCGGGCAAGAAATCCTTTGCCGGGATGGAGCTGCCGGGACGTGCGCTGGGTGTCATCGGCTTGGGGAAAATCGGCAGTCTGGTGGCCGATGCCGGCATTCGCCTTGGCATGAATGTGCTTGGGCATGATCCGCAAATCACGGTTGAAGCCGCCTGGAGTCTGCCTTCCCAGGTGCGCCGCGCCGACTCGATCGATCAGGTCCTTAGGGAAAGCGATTTCGTGAGCCTTCATGTCCCGCTCAACAGTGCGACGCGCGGGCTCATCGACGAGCGGGCGCTGTCGGAGATGCGCACCGGCGCGGTGCTGCTCAATTTTTCGCGCGATGCAGTGGTTGATGAAAGCTCAATCATCGCGGCACTGGCGGGCAACAAGCTACACGCTTACGTGACCGATTTTCCGTCGCCTGCGCTGCTTGGCGCGCGGGGTGTGGTGGCACTCCCACATCTTGGTGCGTCAACCCAAGAGGCCGAAGACAACTGCGCCATCATGGTTGCCGACCAGGTCCGCGATTATCTGGAGCACGGGATCGTTCGCAACGCCGTGAATTTCCCCGATGTGGTGATGAGCCGCGAATCGCCCTATCGTGTGGCCATTGCCAACACCAACGTCCCCAATATGCTCGGACAGATCTCGACCGCAATGGCCAGTGCCGGACTCAACATTCACAATATGATGAACAAGTCGAAAGGCGACATGGCCTATACGCTGGTCGACTGCGATAGCGATGTCACCGACTCGGTGGTCGCGGCGATCGGGCGCATTCAAGGTGTGCTGGCAGTGCGGTATCTGCCGACGCAAGGTTCATAGCGACGAAGAGGAGAGAAGGGATGGCCGCTGATGCAAAGCCCGCCGCAGATGGCATTGCCCTGCATCGTGAAGCCATCGATCGGATCGACGGCGAGATCGTGCGGCTTGTCTCAGAACGCGCGCGCCATGCCCAGACGATCGGGCATCTGAAGGGCGGCGGAGTCGTCTATCGTCCCGAGCGTGAAGCGCAGGTGCTGGACCAGGCTGCTTCTGCGAATCCCGGACCACTGAGCGCGGAGGCCGTCAAACGCGTGTTTGTGGAAGTCATGTCCGCATGCCGTGCCCTCGAGCAGAAGATTCGGGTGGCCTACCTCGGACCGGCCGGCACCTTCAGCGAGATGGCGGTGGGACAGCATTTCGGTCAATCGGTCGAGGGGGAACCCTCGCCATCAATCGATGCGGTGTTTCGTGCGGTCGATAGCGGCGGTGCCCAGTATGCGGTGGTGCCGGTGGAAAACTCGACCGAAGGTGCGATTGGGCGCACGCTGGATTTGCTGCTCACCACGCCCTCTGTCGTATGTGGCGAAGTGGTGGTGCGGGTGCATCAAAACCTGATGATCAAAGCGGGTGGCTTGGCAGGCATCGTGAAGGTGTATTCACATGCCCAGTCGCTCGCGCAATGTCACGGCTGGCTCAATGCGAATTTGCCGCGCGCCGAGCGGGTTGCGGTGTCGAGCAATGCCGAAGCAGCGCGGATCGCGTCGGGCGAGTCCGGGGCGGCAGCGATCGGACCATCCATTGCAGCGGATCGCTACACGTTGTCGATTCTCGCACCGAAGATCGAAGACGATCCCCGCAATCGCACTCGCTTTCTGGTGCTTGGTCGTCAAGAGACCACCCCTTCCGGGCGTGATCGCACCTCGCTCGTCATGTCGGCACCGAATCAACCCGGCGCAGTCCATGCCCTCATTGCGCCATTTGCCAGTCGCGGGGTGAGCATGACGCGGATCGAATCACGTCCTGCGCGTACCGGCCAGTGGGATTACGTTTTCTACATCGATATTGACGGACATCGTGAGGATCCGGCAGTTCGTGAGGCGCTCGTGGAAATCGCTAAGCTCGCGCCTTACCTGAAAATTATCGGGTCGTATCCCACCGCCCGCATCTGAGCGGTATTTCGGACGGTAACGCAGGCTGGTAAAACGGGCAGCAAGCATTCTCAAGGAACAGTCATGGCCGCAATGGAACCGCGCGATCTTTGTGAGCAGTCACCGTCCTATGTACGTTCGATCGCGCCGTATCAGCCCGGCAAGCCGATTGCCGAGTTGGCGCGTGAATACAATCTGGATCCGGCCAGCATCGTCAAACTTGCATCGAACGAAAATCCTCTTGGTTTAAGTCCGGCCGCCAAGCTTGCGTTGCAGCGTGAAATTGCCGATCTGGCGCGCTATCCGGACGGTGGCGCATTCGATCTGAAGGTGGCGCTTTGCCGGCGCTACCGCGTCGCGCAGGAAAATATCGTCGTCGGCAATGGTTCGAACGATGTGCTGGAACTGGCTGCCGCCGCGTTTCTTGCACCCGGTGCGAGCGCGGTCTACTCGCAGCATGCATTCGCTGTATATCCGTTAGCCACGCTGGCACGCGGCGCTAAAGGGATAGCGGTGCCGGCGAAGCAATTCGGCCACGATCTCGATGCGATGGCGGCGGCGGTGCGAACTGATACGCGGATCGTGTTTCTTGCCAATCCGAATAATCCGACCGGTACCTTTGCGCCGCACGCCGAGGTCGAGCGTTTTCTCGCCAAGATACCGCGCAATGTATTGGTGGTCCTGGATGAAGCCTACAACGAGTACCTGCCCGAGGCGCTGCGCTTTGATACGGTGAAGTGGCTGGAGCGTTTCCCTAATCTCATGATCGTGCGAACGTTCTCGAAAGTCTATGGTCTGGCGGGCCTGCGCGTCGGGTTTGGATTGATGCATCCGGCGGTCGCCGATTTATTGAATCGTGTCCGCCAACCATTCAATGTCAATAATCTCGCGCTGGCCGCTGCCGCCGCCGCGTTGCATGACGACGCGTTCATTGAGAAGAGCTTCAAGCTCAATCGCGATGGCCTGAAGCAATTTGAGGCGGGCGCACGCCAGCTGGACCTCGCATTTATTTCATCCGTTGGCAACTTCCTAACGATCGAATTCGCGCGGGTGCAAGGCAAACCGCAGGGCGGCGTGATTTTCGAGAAGCTGCTGCGAGAGGGTGTCATCGTGCGGCCGGTGGCCGGTTACGAGATGCCTGATCATTTGCGGGTGACCGTCGGCACCGGCGTGGAAAACGATCGGTTCCTCGTGGCGCTCACGAAAGTGTTGGGGCGCTAAGTGAGCGCATTGAGCGCGCGCGCATGGCCGGAATCGGACCCGGCGTGATCGAGCGGCTGGCCGTCATAGGGGTTGGCCTCATCGGTGGCTCGTTTGCGGCCGCGTTGAAGGCGCGCGGCGGTGTTCGCCATGTGGTGGGAGTGGGTCGTAGCGCGGCCAACCTTACGCAAGCACGCGAGTTGGGTGTGATCGATGCGACCGCCAGCGCCGCGGATGCGGTCCGCGGGGCCGATTTCATCTTGATTGCAACGCCGGTTGGGCAAATGGAGGCGCGGCTTGCGGAAATCGCGCCGCATCTCGATGCACGTGCCGTGATCACCGATGGCGGCAGCACCAAAGTCGATGTGGTCGGTGCTGCGCGCCGTACGTTGGGTGCCAAAGTCGCGCAATTCGTCCCCGGGCATCCGATTGCCGGGAGTGACAAGAGCGGCGCCAGTGCGGCGATGGCGGATTTATTCGTCGGGCGTCGCACCGTACTCACACCGATCGCCGAGAACATCGCGCACGCGGTGAACCGCGTGCGCGAGGCGTGGCAGCTGTGCGGCGCCACCGTCGTCGCCATGAGTGCAGCCGAACACGATGCGGTGCTTGGCATCACGAGTCACTTGCCGCATGTGCTGGCATACGCCCTGATGCATCAGGTTCTCAGTGCCGAGCAACGGGGGCTGCTGCTTGATAATGCCGGCAGTGGCTTTCGTGACTTCACCCGCTTGGCGGGCGGTCAGCCGGAGATGTGGCGCGATATCCTGCTGTCGAATCGCACGGCATTGTTGGCCGCCATGGACGGCTTCGACGCGAGCGTGGCGCAATTGCGAACCGCAATCGAGCAGGGTGACGAAGCGGCGTTGGATCGCATGTTTAATACGGCGCGTGAGCAACGCGACGCTTGGCTCATGCGGTTCAATGGCAACGTCTCTCAACATGGTGCGGAGGGGTAGGTAGCGTGAACCAAGCGCCTGACCGTCCAGCGTTTCTCGATCTCGCGCCGATTGCAAGCGTGGCAGGAACGGTCACGCTGCCGGGATCGAAAAGCATTTCGAACCGCGCGCTCTTGCTTGCCGCTCTTTCGTCCGGGACGACCTCTGTGCGCGGATTGCTCGCCTCCGACGACACCGATCGCATGCTGGAGGCGCTGCGATTGCTCGGGGTGCGGGTAGAGCGGCAGGGCCACGATTTTGCGGTTTTCGGTGTGGATGGTCGGTTTGCCAATCGCCAAGCCAAACTGTTTCTCGGCAACGCGGGAACCGCTGTTCGCCCGCTTACCGCTGTGCTTGCGCTGTTGGGCGGACATTACGAGCTGTCGGGTGTCCCCCGCATGCATGAGCGACCCATCGGTGATCTCGTCGATGCACTGCGGATGGCCGGTGCCGACATCCGCTATCTCGACAAAGAAGGTTATCCGCCGCTGGCGATCTATCCTGCCACGATCAATGGCGCGCCGCGGGTTGCCGTGCGCGGCAATGTGTCGAGCCAGTTTCTCTCCGCACTCTTGATGGCTTTGCCGTTGAACGGGCGCGATGCCGTCATCGAGGTGGCCGGCGAATTGATTTCCAAGCCCTATATCGAGATGACCTGCCGCTTGATGGCGCGCTTTGGCGTAGCGATCGAACGTGATGGCTGGAATACGTTCCGCATCGCCGGCGGACAGCGATACATCAGCCCTCAGACGATCTACATCGAAGGCGATGCGTCCAATGCTTCATACTTTCTCGCGGCGGGCGCCATCGGCGGTGGTCCGGTGCGCGTGGAAGGCGTTGGTCGTGGAAGCATTCAAGGGGACATCCGATTTACCGAAGTTCTCCGTGCCATGGGGGCAAGGGTGTCCATCGATGACAACGCCATCGAAGTCCGCGGGTCGCGGCCGCTGCGACCAGTCAATCTCGATTGCAATCATATTCCCGATGCGGCCATGACTGCCGCTATCATGACGTTGTTTGCGAGCGGTCCCTCCATGCTGTCCAACATTGGTAGCTGGCGGGTGAAAGAAACCGATCGGATCCATGCTATGGCAACGGAACTTCGCAAGGTCGGGGCCACGGTCGAGGCCGGCACGGATTTCATCCGGATCACGCCACCCGCCCGTTTCATCCCGGCAACGATCGACACTTATGATGATCATCGCATGGCGATGTGCTTTTCCCTGGTTGCCTTGGGTGGGGTGGCCATTCGGATCAACGATCCTGCCTGTGTTGGCAAGACCTTTCCCAGCTACTTCGAGGTGCTGAACACCCTTATTGCCACGGGCGGTCACGGTGGTTAGCGGGCCGGCTGTGCCCGTCATTGCCATCGATGGGCCATCCGCCTCGGGCAAAGGTACGGTCGCTGCGGCCGTCGCGGCCCACCTTGATTTTCACTATCTGGATAGTGGCGCACTGTATCGATTGGTGGCCAAAGCGGCGTTGGATCGTGGGGTATTGCTGAATGATGAACCCAAGATCGCGAAAATAGCCGTTAATCTGGCGGTGCGATTCAGCGGCACATCCATCTACCTTGATGGAGAGGATGTGACCGACGCCATCCGTACTGAATCCATCAGCGCCGGATCGTCGATCGTGGCGGCACAGCCCGCGGTACGTGCAGCACTGCTGGCTCGCCAACGAGCATTCCGGAGCCTGCCTGGATTGGTGGCGGATGGGCGCGACATGGAATCGATCGTCTTTCCCGATGCCGTGCTTAAAGTATTCTTGACGGCGAGCGCCGAAACGCGCGCCGAACGACGCTATAAGCAGTTGATCGGAAAAGGGATCTCGGATAATATACCGCGCCTTTTGCAAGAGCTTCGAGACCGCGACGAGCGCGACTGCAATCGCGCCAGCGCGCCACTGATTCAACTCCCCGACGCCCGCTTGCTTGACACGACCAACCTTACGGTTGCGGAAGCCATTGCGCAGGTTTTGCGATGGGTTGAGCCGGTGATCCCGCGACCTTCTATGGGTGCATAGAAAGCTCGCGACGGCGCGGACGAGTCGATCAAGAAGTGATTTTGGCCGTGCGAGTGATGTTGGCGTACGGTAGTTGGATCGACGGCAGTACCCAATGTACTACCGTACTACCGTACTACCGTACTACCGTACTACCGTACTACCGTACTACCGTACTACCGTACTACCGTACTACCGTACTACCGTACTACCGTA
>SHXR01000082.1 GCA_009693235.1 Betaproteobacteria bacterium
ACACCCAGTCCGTCGCTCGTTTCACCATCCCCGCCCGCACCGGATTCAATACGACGTAGCGCGCCAGCTCCAGCAAGTATGCGTCGCTGTCCACCAGGATGGCCTTGAACCGACCCTGCAACAGATGCCCCACGCGCCCATGGCGGCGAATGAGTGATGTGATGATAGGCCCGAGGCTGTTCTGGCTCGCGGATCATTGAGGCACGGACGGCCAATGGATAATCGCACTCGAATGCGCGTCGGCGACCTTAAGCCCGCGCACACTCCGCACCGTTACTGCACCGGCTCCAAGCCATTCTCCTTCCACATCATGGTGGCGCCGGGCGTGGTTAGAAATTTCAGCAGCGCACGCCCCGCTTCCGCTTCCTTCGCATGGGTGCCGACGGCGCCGGTAAGCAACAGCCACTCGTTTATCTCTGCCGGGAGATAGCCCAACCACTCGATGTTGGGCGTACCGATCAGAGGCGGCAGGCCCGTCACCGCGAAATCCACTTCGCCTTGCGACAACAATTGCGCCGAGACACCGGGACCACCTGAGCGGATCTTCGGCCGCACCTGCTTGGCGACACCCAAACGTTCGATGAGGCCGACGAAATAGCGCCCACTGCTGCCCTCCCCCGAGGTCGCGATCGACTTGGCATTGATGAGCGCGCGCCTGAACGCGTCAACCGTACTGAAGTCCGGCCGCGGCGCGCCCTGGCGCACGGCAACACCGATACCGATGCGACCAAGCACCGTACGCGTTGCAGCAGTCACTTTGCCCTGTTTCACCAACTCGTCGACGTCATACGAGAGGACGATGACGTCAAAGGGCTCACCCGCATCGACCCGTTTGATCAAGTCGGGAGGCAACCCATACTCGCCAATAACCCGGTGGCCACTGGCGCGCTCGAATTGTGGGACAAGCGTCGCAAGCGAGCGCCGCGATGCGCCAGTGAAAAACGCTTTGACCTCGGCTGCGAACGACGCTTCGTTCACCATCAATAACATTCCAAAGGTTCCTGCCAGTATTCGCGCTTTCATTTGTTCTCCATGCGCACTACCGCCCCCGCGGTACGCCTTCCCGACGCGGGTCCGCAGCGCCCAACCAACCTTCCGCGTGACGCTGAATGCCATGCAGACCACTTGGCATGTCGATAATCTGCACCGTATGGCCCAGTTGCTCAAGGCCTTCACGCAAACGTACGGCGGAGGTCCCCTGCTCGAGTTCCGTTGCGTTGTTCCGGCTGCCGTAATGCGGCAGGTCAAAGGCCGCTTGCAGGTCAAGGCCCCAGTCGAGCGTGGCGACCAAGGCGCGCGCCACGAAGTTGATGATCCATGCGCCGCCCGGTGAGCCCAGCATCAAGACGAGGCGCCCTTCGCGATCGAACACCATCGTCGGTGCCATGGAGCTGCGCGGGCGCTTACCGCCTTCGACGCGATTGGCCACGCGCGCGCCCGCCTCTTCCGGTACGAACGAAAAATCCGTGAGCTGGTTATTCAGCAGGAAACCACGCGCCATCAGCCGCGCGCCGAACGCATTTTCGATCGATGCGCTGAGGGCCACGGCGTTGCCCTCGCCATCGACCACCGACAAATGGGTCGTGGAAGGCACCTCTTCCGTATCGACACGCTTGCGTTCGAGATTGGCGAGCTGGCCCGCCTGGGCGCGGCCCATCGACCGGCGTGGATCGATCAACGCAGAACGTTGCACGAGATACGCCGGCGACAACAACGGATCAACCGGCACCGTCACGAAGGCCGGATCGGCGAGGTAGGCATTGCGATCGGCATACCCGAGCCGTCCCGCTTCGGAAAAAAGATGTGCCGCCATCAACGATTCGGGTTGGAGCGCAGCGATGTTGCGATCTTCAAGCAGCTTCAGGATCTGCAGAACGGTGACACCACCTGCGCTGGGCGGTGGCATGCCGCAGATTCGCCACACTCGATACGGCGCGCAAAGTGGTGCGCGCTCAAGGGGTCGGTAACCCTCCAGATCGGCAGTGCTCAAGCGTCCGGGATTAGTTGGATGATTGCGCACGGTGCTAACGATGTCGCGGGCGATGGGCCCCGCGCGAAGCGCTTGCGCACCCTCGGCCGCGACCGCTCGCAGAGTTGCTGCGAGGGCACGATTTTGCAGACGCGCGCCGACGGGCAATGGCTGACCGGTATCGGTAAAGAAGAGGGCGCGCGCGCCCGGATCGGCCCGGAGGAAGCTATCCCGTGTGATGAGGGCATTGAGTCGCGGCGACACCGAAAAGCCGTTATCGGCAAGCTCGATCGCCGGCGCGAAGAGGCTTTGCCAGGCATGCTTGCCTTGCAATGCCCGATGCGCCATTTCGAGCATCGGTACCAATCCTGGCGCGCCCACCGCACGGCCGCCCACCACAGCGGAGAAGAAGCGAAGCGGCTTTCCTTCGTTATCGAGGAAGAGATTCGCGGTTGCCTCCTTCGGTGCGGTTTCGCGCCCATCGAACACCCGCAATTTTTTGTCGCGGGCCGAGTAATGCAATAGGAAGCCACCACCGCCAATGCCGGATGACTGCGGCTCGACGACGTTAAGGACGATGAGTGTTGCGATGGCGGCGTCGATGGCCGACCCGCCCCGCTCCAAGACGGCGAACCCCGCTTCGGCGGCAAGCGGATGCGCCGCCACCACCATATGGCGCTTGGCGACCACCGGCTCTCGCTTCACGCGACCCGTCGCGGCTTCCGGGATCGCCTGTGCCGACACGGTGCCAGACGCGATCAACGCCGTGAGCGCGATCACCCCGCCTAGCACTCGCGAAAAGGGACAGCGCATGCTGTCCCTTTTCGACTGGACCAACACCTTTACTGTTGCTTGCCGGGTTTGGTATCTACACGACGATCGCGATGGTGTTCAGTGGTGCCATCAATGACGAAGTCGGTCTTCACCGCGGACGCACGCTCCTCCGCGGCGATCTGGGTGGAGGGCCCAACCGTTACTGGCGCAACGGATGATTCACTCACCGACGCGTAGATCGCCACCGGTGCGGGCACCGCTTCGGACGTCTTGTGTTGGCCGGCACCCGGTAGCAACGGCACGATCAACAGCGCAACGATGTTGATGATCTTGATCAACGGATTGACGGCCGGGCCGGCGGTGTCCTTGTAGGGATCGCCAACCGTGTCACCGGTGACTGCGGCTTTGTGGGCTTCCGAGCCTTTGCCGCCGTGATGATCATCTTCGATGTACTTCTTGGCGTTATCCCAGGCGCCGCCACCGGTCGTCATCGAGATCGCGACGAAGAGGCCAGTGATGATGGTGCCCATCAGCACGCCACCGAGCGCCTGCGGTCCGAGGACGAGGCCGACGACGATCGGCACCAGTACCGGCAACAGTGAGGGCACGATCATTTCTTTAATCGCGGACTTGGTGAGCATGTCCACCGCGCGCGAGTAATCGGGCTTGGCCGTGCCCGCCATGATGCCGGGAATTTCCTTGAACTGTCGGCGCACTTCGACCACCACCGCACCCGCCGATCGACCAACCGCTTGCATGGCCATCGCACCGAAGAGGTAGGGGACCATGCCACCGATGAACAGACCCACGATCACCATCGGATTCGACAGATCGAAGCTCACATGATGGCCGGCGGTTTCCAGCGCATGGGTGTAGTCCGCAAACAGCACCAACGCTGCAAGGCCCGCTGAACCGATGGCGTAACCCTTCGTCACTGCCTTGGTCGTGTTGCCGACCGCGTCGAGGGGATCGGTAATGGCGCGGACCGAATCGGGCAGATCGGCCATTTCCGCGATGCCACCGGCGTTATCAGTGATGGGGCCATACGCGTCGAGGGCAACGATGATACCGGTGAGCGACAACATCGAGGTCGCGGCAATGGCAATGCCGTAGAGGCCGGCCAGATTGTACGAAGCGAGGATCGCCGCGCACACCATGAGCACCGGCCAGGCGGTGGATTTCATCGAAATGGCGAGCCCGGCAATGATGTTGGTGCCATGACCGGTGGTGGACGCTTGCGCAATATCCTGCACCGGCTTGTACTGGGTACCGGTGTAGTACTCGGTCACCCAGACGATGAATCCGGTCAGCACCAGACCGACCACGGTCGTGCCAAAGAGATGCATCGCGGTCACGGTTTTCGGTGCGCCCCACACTTCGAGCGGCACGTCTTTTAGCACCGCGGCCATCATGTAATCGGTGACGAAGTAGAACGCCACCAGCGAAATGACACCGGCGACGATGAGCCCCTTGTACAAGGCACCCATGATGTTCTTATCGCTGCCGGTCTTGACGAACAGCACGCCGATCACCGAGGCGATGATCGAGACGCCGCCGATCACCAGCGGATAGACGATCGCAGCGTCGCCTGTGGTCTTGATCATCAACGCGCCAAGAATCATCGTGGCAATCAACGTGACCGCGTAGGTCTCAAACAGATCGGCGGCCATACCGGCACAGTCGCCGACGTTGTCGCCCACGTTATCGGCGATGACTGCGGGATTGCGTGGATCGTCCTCAGGGATGCCGGCTTCGACCTTACCGACCAAATCGGCGCCCACATCAGCGCCTTTGGTAAAGATACCGCCACCGAGACGCGCGAAGATCGAAATCAGCGAGCCGCCAAAGCCCAGGCCAACGAGCGGCTTGATGATGTCCATCAGCGAGGCGCCATGCGCGGCGGATCCCTTAAGAATCGCGTAGTAGCCGGTGACACCCAATAACCCCAACCCAACCACCAGCATGCCGGTGATCGCACCGCCTTTGAAGGCGACATCGAGCGCTTCGGCGAGCCCCTTGCGGGCTGCTTCGGCGGTTCGGACATTGGCCTGGACGGAAACGTTCATGCCGATAAAGCCTGCCGCACCGGACAACACCGCACCGATCAGGAAACCGAATGCCGTTGGCCAACCGAGACCGGGGATGATCCCCATCAGGATGAAGAGCACCACGCCGACGATGCCAATCGTCGTGTACTGCCGATTGAGATAGGCCTGTGCTCCTTGCTGAATGGCCGCGGCGATTTCACGCATGCGGTCATTGCCGGCGGGTAGACCCAGAATCCAGCTGCGTTGCCAAATCCCGTAGAGCAGCGCAAAGGCGCCGCAAGCGAGTGCGAACCAAAGTCCCGAAGACATGGTTCCTCCTTGATTGAATTGTTGTTTAAGGGTGAAGGAAGAATTACAAAACGCGCGATTCTAGCAAATCGAGCCGATGCATTTCAAAACGATTTCAATCAGCGCGACAAGCGCCATACCGACACGACGAGGACGGCGCTATTTCAATGCGGCAAACGCCTGATCACGAATGGCTTCAACCCTGCCCAAGCCGTCGATGCGACGGTATTTTGGCGCCGTGGCGTCCTGCGCCGCCGCCCACGCCTTATAGTAGTCAACCAACGGACGTGTTTGGGCGCGGTAGACATCGAGGCGCTTCCGGACGGTTTCTTCCTTGTCGTCGTCGCGTTGGACCAAGGATTCGCCGGTGAGGTCATCGCGGTCGGCAACTTTGGGCGGATTAAAGCGGATGTGATAGGTCCGTCCTGAGCCCGGATGCACGCGCCGGCCACTCATGCGCTGAATGATCTCGGCATCTTCGACATCGATTTCCAGCACAAAGTCGATCCGCACCCCGGCCGCTTTCATTGCATCGGCCTGCGGAATGGTGCGCGGAAACCCATCGAAGAGATAGCCCGCGCTGCAGTCTGCTTCGCGCAGCCGATCTTTCACCAGCCCAATGATGATGTCGTCGGAGACGAGCCCGCCCGCATCCATCACGTTCTTTGCTGCAACGCCAAGTGGCGTGCCGGCCTTGACTGCGGCACGCAGCATGTCGCCGGTGGAAATTTGCGGAATGTGAAAGTGATCTTTGATGAACGCAGCCTGCGTGCCTTTTCCAGCACCGGGCGGTCCAAGCAAAATGAGCCTCATTGCATTCTTCCTCTTTGGCGAGTGAGTGGCCGCGCCCATCTGAACTTAGCCGCTTTATTTGCCATCGTCAAACGCACGGCGCACGCGGGCCAAATCTTCCGGCGTGTCGACGCCTGCCGGCGGCGCATGATCGGTCACCGAGACGGCGATACGAAAGCCGTGCCACAGCACGCGCAGCTGCTCGAGCGATTCGAGTTGTTCGGTGGGTGCAGCAGACAGTGCCGCGTACCGCGCTAGAAACGAGACCCGATAGGCGTAGATGCCAAGATGCCTGAGCGCAACGGTCTCGGCCGGGAGTTTGGCCCGAACGCCGGTTTGACTGGCGGCATTTGCCAGGCTTGCAAAACGGTCGCGTGGATAGGGTATCGGCGCGCGGCTGAAATAAGTTGCAAAGCCCTTAGCGTCCAGCACTGCTTTCACGACATTCGGATTGAGGAATTCATCGACGTATTCGATCGGATGACAGGCCGTTGCCATCGCCGCGTCGGGTGCGTTCGCCAACTGGCGGGCAACGTCTTGCACCAGCCTAGGTGGCATCTGCGGCTCATCACCCTGGACATTGACGACGATGTCGTCGGCCGCCAATCCGATTAAGCGGGCGGCCTCGGCAATGCGATCGGTCCCCGAGGCATGCAGGGCCTGTGAGCGGATGACACGCACACCATGCGCATCGGCCGCCGCTGCAATCGCATCGTGATCGGTGGCGATCCACACGGCGCTCGCGCCACTCGCAGCGGCACGCTCGGCGACCCGAATGACCATCGGCTTGCCGCCGATGTCTGCCAGGGCCTTGGCCGGCAATCGCGTCGAAGCGTAGCGAGCGGGAATGATGACGGTGAAGCCACCCGTTCCACCGCGCGGACCGCTCAACGCGTCTCCTCGAGCGGATCCAGCTTACGCGCTTCATTTTCCAACATCACCGGGATGCCATCGCGCAGCGGATAAGCGAGCCGGTCGGCCTTGCAGATGAGCTCGGCTTCAGCCTTACGAAACACCAATGGTCCCTTGCACAGCGGGCAAACGAGGATTTCAAGCAGACGCGCGTCCATGGGCTCTCACTGATTGGAGCGTGTGAATGATTTGCATCGCGAACGATGCATCGAGCTTGGCGTCAACCCGCAATGCATAGAGCGGAATGGAACTGCCGAGCGTGCGGCATTTTACTGCATCCTTTTCGGTCATCACGATGGCATCGCATTCGGGGAAGCGCAGATCGTCTGCCGTAAAGCGATGGTGATCGGGAAACGCCACGTGGCGGGACGCTTCGACACCGATGTCGGCCAGGGTGCGAAAGAATCGTGCGGGATTGCCAATCCCGGCGATCGCAACCGCGTGCAACCCTGCCAATGCGGATGTATTAACCGGTCCATGACCGACTCTGGTGAGACCGGCAGGCGCCAAGGTCATCGCGAATTCGCCTGAGCTGCAAGCCGCACCGTTGCAGACCACCGCGTCAACCGGTCGGACGCGCTCACGGAGCGGTCCGGCCGGCAACAGGCGACCGTTGCCCACCCCACGCTCGTCAAAGACCGCGATTTCGATGTCACGCGCCAACGCCAAGTGCTGCAGGCCATCATCGCAGACGATCACATTCACCGATGGCTCGGCAGCCAGCATGGCATGCCCTACTTGAGCGCGTTGACGCCCGATCCACACCGGCAAGCCGGTACGTTCCGCGATCAATAACGGTTCATCGCCGACCGCTGCTGCGTCATCGCCGGCACGCACGGCGCGCGGCGCTCGCGCGGTACTGCCATATCCCCTTGATACAACGCCCGGGGAAAATCCAGCGCGGCGCAAAGCCTCCACCAGCGCCACCACCAACGGCGTCTTCCCAGTCCCGCCGATGAAAAAATTGCCAATGACGATCACCGGCACCGGCAATCGATGCTGCGCGAAAAAGCCCAAACGATAGTTTGCGCGTCGCAGCGCCAACATGCCGCCATGCAGCCAGTCGAGCGGGGCCAGCGTTCGCGATAGCCACGAATCCTGCAGCCAGTGACGCGCGATGAATCGCGTGGATAAGGGCGCTCGCCGGTTCGGTTCAACCATGGGATGGCATTTTGCGCCCATCGCGATGCGACCGGCGCGCAGCGGGCGCTTAGCGCCGCGACGTTTGCGTGGAGATACTCACCTGACCATAACCGGCAATGCGCGCCGCCTCCATCGCCGTCACCGCCGCCTGCAGATTGGCCGCTTTGTCGCCGTTGATGATCACCACCGGGTCTTTGAAGTTGGCGCCCGCCCGGCGCATGGCCGCCGCCAGATCATTGGCCGAGGTGCCCGCCACTGCGCTCTTGTTGACGACAAACTGTCCCGATGCAGTGATCGCCACGACGATTTCGCTTGGGCGCGTGGGCTGCTTATCCGTATCGGCGCTGGGAAGGTTGATCTGCAACTCAGCGTGTTTGGAATAGGTGGTCGTGATCATCAAGAAAATCAGGATAACCAGCAGTACATCGATCAATGGAATGAGATTGATCTCCGGATCTTCCTTGTAGTTCTTGCGAAAGCTCATGGGATGGCTATCGCGCGGTGGCCGGACGGGCTGCCGCCCGGGACATGGCCTCGACCCGATCGCCATGCAGGATGTCGACCAAGCGCGCCGCTTGCTGTTCCATGTCGACGACGAACGTTTCGACTTTGCCGCGGAAATGGCGAAAGAAAATCATCGCCGGAATGGCGATCATGAGGCCAAAGCCGGTGTTGTAGAGCGCGATCGAAATGCCGTGTGCCAGCTGTTGCGGATTCGCCCCCGACGGCGCTTGCGAACCGAAAATTTCAATCATGCCCACGACGGTGCCGAACAGCCCCATCAATGGACTGATCGAGGCGATCGTCCCCAGCGTCGTCAGGTAGCGCTCCAGCTCGTGCGTCACCGCGCGCCCCTCTTCGTCGATTGCCTCCTTCATCACCGGGCGCGGGCTGGCGTGATTGCGAAGACCAGCGGCAAGGACCCGTCCAAATGGCGAGCTGGCTGCCAGCGACAGGAGCATGTCATTTGAGACGCCGCGTTCACGATGCGCGGCAATGGCCTTGTCGAGCAGACCGGCCGGAATAACCTTTTGTTCGCGTAGCGCAACGACCCGCTCAATGATGAGGGCCACTGCGATGATCGATGCGAGAAGGAGGAACCAGATCGGCCATCCGGCCGCTTGAATTATTGAAAACACCGATAATCTCCGTTGAGAACACAAAATTTAACCGTCATCCGGTTGCAGAGCAAGGTCGATCCGGGACGCCGAGCGAGCGATCGACCAAGTAGCTGATATCGCTGACAGATCAATTACTTGAGTGCGGCAGCGCTATTTCTCGCAATCCACAATCGCTGTGGATAACTATGTGGGTAGTCTGCTAAAACGCGTGCTAAGTCGATGGCGCGTAAGGAATTATGTCACTTTGACGATTTTTTGTCCGACGATTTTCTTGTAATTTTTCAAAGACTTATGCCAAAGCACCCAGAGAAACAGCGATTTCGGGCCACCCCGCGGCCGACGACCGCAGGGTGTGGATAGGTCAAGCCAACATGACCATGTTTGACTCGTCCGATTCTCCTTCGCAGTCGTCGAATTCCGCACAAAACCCGCTCGAATTCGGGGCCGACGCCGCCCAGCCGGTCGCTATTTCGGCGCTGGTAAGAAATGTTAGGGACCTGCTCGAACATCGATTCCGCCTGGTCTGGGTTACTGGAGAAATATCCAACCTGACGCCGGCCCGCTCCGGGCATTGGTACTTCGTTTTGAAGGATGCCGCCGCGCAGGTCCGCTGCGTGATGTTTCGTAACCGCAATCTCTATTTGGAATGGGCCCCAAAAGAAGGGATGCAGGTCGAGGCGCGGGCGCTGGTGACGCTTTACGAGGCGCGCGGTGAGTTTCAGCTGAACATCGAATTTATGCGGCAAGCTGGTCGGGGCTCCCTCTATGAAGCATTTGTTAGGCTGCGCGACAAGCTCCAGGCCGAGGGACTGTTCGATTCCGCCGCAAAACGCGCAGTGCCCGCCTATCCGCAAACGATTGGGGTCGTCACCTCGCCGCACGCCGCCGCGCTCCGGGACATCGTATCGACCATTCGTCAGCGCAATCCTTCGATTGCCATCATCGTCTACCCAACGATGGTGCAAGGCGAGCGCGCCGCCCGTGAAATCGTCGCGGCGATCGGTCGGGCGGCAGCAAGAAAAGAGTGCGATGTACTGATCCTTGCGCGGGGCGGCGGCGGCATCGAGGATCTTTGGTGCTTCAATGATGAGGCGATCGCCCGCGCCATCCGCGCTTGCCCCATTCCGGTGATCGCGGGGATCGGGCATGAGACCGACTTTACGATCGCCGATTTCGCCGCCGACGTGCGTGCCCCCACCCCGACCGGCGCCGCCGCACTGGCGAGTCCGTCCCAGAGAGAACTGCTTGCGCGGTTACGCGATTTCGTGCAGCGGCTGAGCACGCGCATGCGTCGCCAGATTGAACGCCCCATGCAAGCGCTCGATTATCACCAACGCAGTCTGTCAAGACCGGACAAGCGGATCGGTGAGGAGCGGGTTCGCGTAGTGCAGCTGGTGACCCGCTTACGCCGCAGTCTTCGCGACACCGCCGACCGGGATCACCGCGCACTCACCGTGATGGCGCGTACGTTGGCCACGCTGCTTCCCGATTTGTCATCGGCTCGTACCGTTACCGATCACCAACTCAGCCGGCTCCGCCGCGCTATCGAACAGAGCATGCATGCAAAGCAGGTCGCCGTTGCGCGACTCGGTACGTCGTTGCATCACCTTGATCCGATGGCGGTGTTGGCGCGCGGCTACAGCATCACGCGCGATACCGCCGGCAAGGTGATTACGGATCCCGCGCACGTCGCGATCGGCCAATGCATCGACATCACCTTGGCGAGCGGGGTAATTGAGGCGAACGTCCTTGGCACCAAACCGTAATGCAACGGGACGGCGCCACCAGGACACCACCGCCTGGCTGCGCCGGCGATGACCGGCACATTTGCGGCGGCATGTCGACCGCTGATATCGTATCTAAAGGCGCGGTGCTAAACTTACTGACGGTTCTGTAACGAACCTCCGATCAAACAAGGGAAAAGGAGACCCGTAATGGGCGCAATATTTCAATCACTTGGTCGCACCATCACAGCTGGTGTCGTTCTTCTCATCGTCATCGCGTTGCTGGTGGGTGCCGTGACCGGCACGTGGATTAAAGCGGATTACGGCTGGTGGACGTTCTTCATGCGTTGGTTGCATGTCCTCTCGGGCGTGATGTGGATCGGTATCCTCTGGTACTTCAACTTCGTGCAAACGCCCTCCATGCCGAAGATTCCCGATGAGCAGAAACCCGCTATCAGCAAGGTGATTGCGCCGACCGCCCTGTTCTGGTTTCGCTGGGCGGCGCTGGCGACCGTCGTCACCGGCTTGCTGCTTGCCTGGATGAACGACTACATCGGGTCAGCGCTCGGTCTCCAGAAGCCCAACACCGCGATCGGCATCGGTATGTGGCTCGCGCTGATCATGGCATTCAACGTCTGGTTTATCATCTGGCCGAATCAGAAGAAAGCACTTGGCATCGTCCATGTGGATGCGGCGGAAAAAGCGGCGGCGGCGAAGATGGCCGGCATGACTTCCCGCTTCAACACGATGCTGTCCATCCCCATGCTGTACTGCATGGTGGCCCAGCAAAACGGCGGGTTCTAAGGTGTAGAGGCCGGGTACGGGGGGGGGGAGCGTCCCGTACCTTGGCATCACCGCGCACCGATTCAGCAAGGCCCGTCACCGGGCCTTTTTTGCTAGCGGGGACTGGGGATTTTTTCCAGCCCGCCAATCTTGGCGCCGGGCTTGATGCCCTTGCCGGCGAACCAACCCCGATTCATCTCCAGCGCGAATCTCGCCGCCCCGGTCGCGCAATGACTGGTCTCGTCATGGGGGATCATGTCTGCGATATTGAGGATCTTGCCGCTTTGATCCATGAAAGCAACCGAGAGGGGAATGAGCGTGTTCCGCATCCACATGCAGTGCGGCGCTGCCACATCAAAATCAAAGAGCATGCCGTGATTGGCGTCCATGGCCTTGCGGTGCATCAGTCCTATGGCACGGGTGGCATTGGTATTGGCCACTTCCGCCTGAATGACATGCAGACCGGCATTGAGAGGAATGACCGGCAGTCCGGTTTGTTGCGCAGTGGCGGCACCGGCAATGAAGAGCCCAGCAAGGACGAGCGTTGCAACCGTGGCGCAAGAAGTCTTTTTCATAGGCACGCAATCTGCGGCGAAGCCCGCGACGCTGTTGGGGGCTGCGCAGCATACCTAATCACGGCAGTGTGCTGCGGAAGCGGCTGCTCCAGAAACGACGAAGGCAGGGGATACCCTGCCTTCGATGATCAGAAGTTGCCGAATTACTTGGCCTTCTTGTCTTCCTTTTTTGCTTCGGACTTCTTGGCGTCTTCTTTCTTGTCGGACTTGTCGGCGGCTACGGCTTGAAACGTGGCACCGGCGAACATGGCAGCAAGAATGAATGCGAACAGTTTTTGCATGGTTCTCTCCAACGTTGGTTGAAATGACATCCCCGCGTCCTTGCGGGCCCCCTCTCCAGTCCATCGTGTTGTGCACAACGGCCCGGATTCCTGCGGAACCATCCCGTCCCTACCGGGGGACAATTCCTTAATTCTCAATTTCCTAACAGTGGCTCGAAACCCACCCACTCATCTTTAGGCCCGATGGGCTTCTGCTCTCACCGCGCTTGGTGTTGACGTCCGTTGCCGTCTTAACCTGCTGCCGTCTTAAACGACCGCGGACCACAGTTGGTTGACAGGCTTCGCCCAATACGGGCGGTCACCGCTTTCAACCCTGGGATTTCGGTTGACCAGGCGCGGATTTGGCTTTGGGCTTGGCCTTGGCCTTTTTCTTCTTCTTGTCGGCTTTCGCGTCTTTCTTGGAATCCGATTTTGCTTCGCTCTGCGCCCCGGAGCTGGCTGACGGGCTAGGCGCTGCTTGTTGGACGGGTGCCGCGGGCGGCGCCGGCGACTGACTTTGCGCGCTTACTATAGTGCAGGCCATCGTCAATACACTTCCCATCACAATCTTGTTAAGAAACATCATGTACGGTCCGTCTCCTTCAGGTGTTCGTGCCATCAAATCATCGCATGCGCCGCGTTGTATCGCGGATTGTGCATTTCGTCAAGCTCGATCGCGGCCAACGACGATGCCAACGAAGGTAGAAGAAGCCGCACAATGGCTTCGGGGTTGAGGTTCCCTCGGTTTTTCGTCTGCCATAGGGTGAGTTTCATGCTACCAGTCTTTCCTGATGCTGCTCTCTGATCCAGTTCTCCAGAAATTGAACGGGTGACCTGTAGCCGAGGGTCGAATGCTGTCGTTTTCTGTTGTAAAAAACCT
>SHXR01000025.1 GCA_009693235.1 Betaproteobacteria bacterium
AAGCCGGCCGAAGATCACGCGTGTGCTGCAAGGCCGCTGCGGGCTACGCCCTTCGCGACCTTGCGGCACACGAAGAACCGATTCACCAAAAAGCGGACAACCTATTTGTTACCAAACCGGACAGATCTATTTACTCCCGACAGTGAATTGTCAGACCAAACGTTTCGAAGGGATGGGCGGGACCGTGGCAGCGTGGGATTGATCAAACGAGCCTCAATAGGCATCATGACAGCAACTATTTTGCTATCTTGATTGCGATGAGGACAACCGTAACGATCGATCCCGATGTGGAGGCCCTGGTTCGCAAAGCGATGCGCGATCGGGGCGAGCCATTCAAGCAGGTCCTGAACGCGGCCATTCGAGACGGGCTCGCGAGTCGCAGGCGGGGCGCAGTCAAGCCGTTCAAGCAACCGACTTTAGACATGGGCAAGCCCCTGGTCGATCTGACCAAAGCATTGTCTCTCGCGGCGGAACTGGAAGATGCCGAGTTCATCGCGAAGCTGCAACGGCGCTTGTCAGGTCAATGAAGTTGCCCGATGTGAATGTGCTGCTCTTTGCCGCGAACCAAGGCAGCGACGAGCATGAGGCGGCCAGGACTTGGCTCGAATCCGCTTTTGAAGACCAAGGCGGTGTCGCCTTCGCATGGATAGCGCTGCTGGGATTCATTCGTCTCGCGACGTGGCGGGGTATCTTTGCGAGGCCACTCGCCATCGATGAGGCACTTTCCGTGGTGCGTACTTGGCTCGATGAGCCAAGTACGCGCGTCCTGCATCCGACTGAACGCCACGCTCAGGTTCTTGGCAGGCTCCTCATTGCCGCGGGTGCCGGCGGTAACCTCATCACCGACGCCCACCTTGCCGCGCTTGCCATCGAACACGGCGCAACCTTGGGTTCATTCGATCGCGATTTCGAGCGTTTTAGTGGCCTTGCCTTTGAAGCGGTCAAACTGAAACGGTAAGTGCCGCAGAGATCGACGTTGTTTCACGACGATGGCGTTGTCGACAATTCAAGCGGTTTTGATGGCCCCCGCAATATGCTGACTCGCCCGTCGCCCAAATACCAAGCCGCGCAGTACTGAGGTCGCCCCCGCATATACCTGGTGATAGATCCCCATCGTCTCGCCGGCTGCATAGAGTCCCGGCATGACGTGTGCATCTTGCGTGAGCACCTGCGCGTTCGCGTTCACTTTCACCCCACCGAAGGTAAAGCAGTTCGCGGATATGATCGGGAAAGCGAAGTAGGGCGGCCGGTCGATTGGGCGTGAGAAGTGCGATTTTACTGGGTGGATACCCTTTGTTGCGCGTTGATCGAGTTGGAATGGCGTGAATTCACCGGTTGATTTGGGGCATGCAGCGTTGAAAGCGCGCACGGTTGGCGCTAATTGTTCTGGTGCATGGCCTGTCAATTTCGCGAGCCCCTCGATGGTCTCGGCGCGATAGGGCGCGATGTCGGAGCGGATGCTGCGTTTCCAATTGGGAATGTCATCGACCTTCGAATCGAAGATCACATGCACCTGGCCGCCCGGTTGATCGGCGAAAGTGCGGGTGACTTCATCGTAATGAGCATCGACGGTGCCAGGTGATTCATCGATGAAGCGTTCGGCTTGCGCATTGACGAGGATGCCGTACGGGTAAATGAAGATTACCGCCTCGGCCTGCCTAGAACGCGGATCGACGGGCTCTGCATGGTATGAACCGAACTCACCGGCCGGTGCCGCGCCCGCTGCGAGGGCCATACGGATGCCTTCGCCGCGATTGTAGTAGCCGCCAATCGCAACAGGTCGGATATGTCGCGCGCGCGACGCACCGATGTATTGCGCCATCATTTCGGTGTTCCCTTCGTAGCCGCCACTGGCAAGAATCACATTGCGGGCAGGAATCGTGTGACGCTTGCCGTCGGGGTCGAGTGCGATCACGCCTTGTACACGGCCCTCAGCATCGCGCAGTAAATCCACCGCTGTGGTGCGATAGCGGATTTCACCACCCAACGCGATCGCTTTGGCCCGCAATGCTTCGATCAATGCAAGACCACCGCCTTGCGCGGCGATCCGGCTGGTGCCTTGCGTAAGAAGGTAGATCGGTTGCGGTCCGAATTTGAGGCCGAAACCTTTAAGCCAAGCGATCGTCGGTGCGACCGACTGTGCAAACATGCCGATCAATTCGGGATCAGGAAACGGATGTGCCTTCACATAGGCGGGCCAATGATCATAGCCGCCCGCCACGGTATCAAGAACGTTCGGATCAAGATTGCAGCCGGCGTTGCGGGCGAAATGGTCTTCGAAATCATCGCTCACTTCGCTGTCGTTCTTCATGCGCAGATACGCTTCGGTCCAACGGGAATTGCCGCCAAAGTCTTCCGGCGTTGAACGTTCCAGATTGACGACCGCAAGGCCCGTCTCGAGCGCGGTGACCGCTGCCGACATGCCGGCGACACCGCACCCAACAATCAAGACATCCAGCAATCCGTGGGGTTGCGACATAGTTGTTCCTTCAATCCAGGGGGGCGATGGAGTCTACCAAGATGGGGTGCGCGGCCACTACGGTGATGGCGGGCGAAACCATGGGCCTCTCGAAGCGCGTCACACGGCCGATATGCATGGGTATGTTTGCTCGTCCCCCGCAATGAGGACCCTCATGTTCAATCCGGTCACATCACCGCTCTCGCTTCTCGAAACGCGCGTTCTTGGCGTATTGATTGAAAAGGAAGCAACAACCCCTGACAACTATCCGCTGACGCTGAATTCGCTCGTTTCCGGCTGCAATCAAAAGACGAGCCGTGATCCGATCATCAACGCGTCGGAAGCCGAAGTGCAAATGGCCATCGACGGCTTGAAGCGCGCCCATCTCATCATCGAATCGTACGGGAGTCGAGTAGTGCGCATTGAACATAATGCAATGCGCGGCTTGGGACTGTTGGATCGCGGCGCGCTCGCGATCATCGGCGTGTTGATGTTACGCGGGCCGCAAACAGTGGGTGAAATTCGCATCAATACGGACCGCATGCATCGTTTCGTCGATATTGGCGCAGTCGAGCGGATTCTCGAATCCTTGGGCGAATATGCCGCCCGCCCGCTGGTCACGCGACTGAATCGGCTGGCGGGTTCGCGCGATCCGCGTTATGCGCATCTGTTGGCCGGGCCGGTGGCCGTTGAACTTGGCGTTGCGGGAATGACCCATTCGGGTATTGCCGAGGTATCCACCGCAGAGGTAGTAGCGCTTCGTACCACGGTGGCGCAAATGCGTACCGAACTCGATGCGTTGCGGGCGATGGTGCAGCGCCTCTATCAAGAATTGGATATCAAGGCGGACGTGAAAGCTTAGAAGCGGGCGAAACGCACGGGGCATCCGCACCCGCCCTGAATTATTGCCGTCGATCGGTCGAAGAGCCGGAAGCGATCCGCCTATGTAGCGGTACACCCCTATCGAGACGCCTCGGGGCTCCTGTGCAGAAACATCTCGTCAAGCTTCCGACCAATCAACTGCAAACCGGCATGTTTGTGGTTGAACTCGATCGGCCGTGGCTTGCGACGCCTTTTCTATTGCAGGGGGTGCTGGCAGAATCCGAAACGGACCTCCAAACGCTTCGGCGCCGATGCAAGTTTGTCTTCGTCGATCCGCGCCGATCGACGGCCCCCATTCCGGGCGCGCCCCTGCTCACGCTCGAAGGGTCCGTTCCTGTGCGCGGCGGGGACGCCGGTCTGAACCTTCCGCCCAACAAGATACTCGCCCCACCCGGCGTGCGACTGATGCGCTACCCAAAGCGTGTGCCGTTATCGAGGGAGCTGCCGCGTGCCCGGCAGGTCTATCGGCGTGCAGCGCATACAGTGGCCGGATTGTTTCACGACATTGAAGGCATCGGCGGGCTTCGCATCAGCGCAATCGAGAACGTCGTTCCCGAACTGGTCGAGAGCGTGATCGCCAATCCCGATGCCTTGATGTGGATGACGCAGATGCGCGCAACCGACGATGAACTCTATGGCCACGGCCTGCGCTCCGGCATTTACATGCTCATCCTGGGGCGCCATCTTGGCTTCCCGCCCGCCGAGCTGAAGCGCATCGCAATGATTGGATTGCTGCTCGACATTGGAAAAATTCAGCTCCCCCCGCGTTGCTTGCCAAGAAAGGCAAATTTACCGAGCCTGAACTCATCGTCGTCCGGAAGCATGTTCAATTCGGCCTGGACATGTTGGCTGACGCAGCGGATCTCCCGGAAGCCGTGTATGTCGGCATTGCACACCACCATGAGCGGATCGACGGTACCGGCTACCCGTTCGCACTTCGCGACGATGAAATCTCGATCTATGGTCGTATGTAGAAGACCGGGCTACACTCGATAGTCTGCACGCGATGCAGTGCGATCTTGCGCAGGGCTATCTGTTTAGTCCGGCGTTGCCGCACGACGAATTTATCGCTTAGCAGAAAGCCCATGCCCTTGCGCAGGCCGACACGGCGGACGAGATCGATTAGGGATTGTTACGACCGCGCGGCTATGCGGCCGCGCGCCGCCGCGCAAACTCCAGTAGTTCATCGGCCAACCTGCGAAACTGCTCGTCCAACTCTTCATTGACGCAGCGGCCCTGGTCGTCGAACAGGCGCCCGGTGGAAATCATCGATACGCCGGTGGGTGTGGGCCAAGCGCCCAGTGCGTGGACGACGGAACGAAGCGACAACAGCGTAGTGCCAATTGCTTGCCAGCCGAACGCGCTCGCAATGCATCCGACCGCCCGACCACGCAGGTAAGGCGCGGCGTCCCCCGACATGTCTTCCAGATAATCGAGGACGTTCTTGATCAGGCCGGAAAATCCACCGTGGTAACCGGGGCTTGCCAGGACCAAGCCATCGGCTTCGCGAAGTGCCGCGACGATGCGCGTTGCGACGGGCGAACGCAGGGCATCCCGCGACGAATACATCGGCAGCACGAGTTCGGGACCAGCAAACACATCGACCGTGCTGCCTGCTTCCTGCAGCAGCAGCGCGGTATAGCGAAGCGCACGCTCCGTTGAGGAACCGGCGCGGGTGGTGCCGCCAATGCAGACAAACCGGGGTGCCTTATTCATTGCAAATGCTCCGGCACGGCCCCATAGAAATTCATCAACGCATCTTCCACATAACCAGGTTGGACTTGCGGGAGCATCCGTTCGAAGAAACTTCGCATGCGTGCGAACTCGATGACCTGTTCAGCGAGGGTGCGCAGGTTCCGTTCGAGATCGGGGACGATGCACTGGCCCTGATTGTTAAAGGCTTCGGACGTTGCATTGATGGCGACACCGAGCGGCGTTGGCCAGCCGCGCAGCGCATGCACGACCGAGCGGAGCGACACCAAGGTGGTGCCGGTCATCTGCCATCGATTGGCCACCGCGATGCAGCCAACCGCGCGCCCATGCAGATAGGGGGAAGCGTCTTTGGCCATGTCTTCGGTGTAATCGAGGGCGTTCTTGACGAGCCCCGATATCGCGCCATGGTACCCGGCGCTGGCGAGAATCACGCCATCGCAAGCGCGCAAACTCTGGATCAGCGCGCGCGCCGTTGGTGATCGTTCGGGATTTTCCGGGGCGTACATCGGCAAAATGAGTTCCTGGCCGGCAAACACTTCGACGCGCGCGCCAAGGGTTTCAACGATGCGAGCGGTCACCCGCAGCGCGCGCTCGGTCGTTGAATCGGCGCGTGATGAACCGCCGATACAGGTGATCAATGGGGTGGAACCAACTGGCAGCATTCAATGACTCACAAGGCTTCGACGATGGCTTTGCCAAGGTCGGTGGTTTTGGCACGGCCACCGAGATCGGGCGTGAGCGGGCCGTTCGTGCCCCCGCCCAACACCGTTTCGATGGCCCGCACGATGGCATCATGCGCCTTCGTGTACCCAAGAAAATCGAGCATCAACGCACCCGACCAGATTTGCGCGACCGGATTGGCAATGCCCTTGCCGTAAATGTCAGGCGCGGAACCGTGTACCGGTTCGAATAAAGATGGGAACTTGCGCTCGTTATTGATATTGCCGGATGGCGCGATGCCGATCGTACCCGTGCAAGCGGGCCCGAGGTCAGACAAGAGGTCGCCGAACAAGTTAGAGGCGACCACGACGTCGAACCAGTCCGGATGCAGCACGAAATTCGCGCAAAGAATGTCGATGTGGAACTGGTCGACGCGAATGTCCGGATATTGCTTGGCCATTGCCGCGAACCGCTCATCCCAGTACGGCATGGTGATGGAAATGCCGTTCGATTTGGTGGCGGAGGTAACGTGTTTTTTCGGTCGTTTCTTCGCGAGCTCGAAAGCAAATCGCATGATGCGATCGGTGCCGTGGCGGGTGAAGGTGGCCTGCTGCATGGCAAGCTCCCGATCGGTGCCTTCGAAGAGGCGCCCGCCCACCGACGAATACTCGCCCTCGGTATTCTCGCGCACCACGAAGAAATCGATATCGCCCGGCTTGCGATCCGCCAAGGGGCACTTCACGCCGGGCATCAGACGGACCGGCCTGAGGTTCACATATTGATCGAATTCGCGGCGAAACTTGATGAGCGAATCCCAGAGCGACACATGATCTTTCACCTTTGCAGGCCATCCGGTCGCACCGAAAAAGAGGCACTCATGGCCGCCAATTTGCTCTTTCCAATTGGCGGGCATCCAGGAGCCGATGCGATCGTAGTTGTCGCAATTCCAATCGAAATGATCCAGCGACAGCTCGATGCCGAACTTGCGCGCCGCCGCATCGAGCACGCGAAGGCCCTCTGGCATCACTTCTTTGCCGATGCCATCGCCTGGTATGACTGCGATCCGGTGTTTTGCCATGTTGAGATTCTGCGATGAATTAAAAAGGAGCTAATGCTAACCCGTCAGGCCGATCCGAAATGTGCCTCGAGCTCACCGGCCAGCAACTCGGGAATTTCTTCCGGAATGTAGTGGCCGGAGGGCGCCGAGTGACTCTGGACATCGGCTGCCACCCGCGCCCAATCGTCGAGCGGTCGGAAGCACTTCTCGATGACGCCGTTGGCGCCCCAGAGTACCAGCAATGGGCAGCGGATCTTCTTGCCCGCGTCGCGATCGGCCCGGTCGTGCTCAAGATCGATGGAGGCCGCGGCGCGATAGTCCTCGCACATGGCATGAATGGTTTCCGGGCGATTCCAGCAGCGCGAGTATTCGGCGAGAGCTTCCGGTGCAAACACACCGAGTCCCGCCCAACGGCCACCCATGACCGACTTGTAATAGAAATCGGCATCGGCACCGATCATCGTCTCGGGGAGCGGATGCGGCTGGATGAGGAAGAACCAGTGAAAATAGAGCGTCGCCAAGAGCGTGGTGGTCTGCTCGTACATCGCAAGGGTGGGGGAGATATCGAGCAGGACGAGCTTTTCGACGCGGTCGGGATGATCGACCGCGAGCCGGTGCGACACGCGCGCGCCACGGTCGTGTCCGCACACCTTAAATCGTTCAAAGCCGAGCGATCGCATGACCGCGACCTGGTCGGCAGCCATGGCACGCTTGGCATAATTGCCGTGGTCCGCAGCACCGGCCGGGCGCGAGCTGTCGCCATAGCCGCGCAGGTCCGTCATGACCACGGTGAATCGCTTGGCAAGGCGCGGCGCGATCTTGTGCCACATCACATGGGTTTGCGGATGTCCGTGCGACAGCAACAGGGGCGGCCCGCTGCCGCCTACGACACCGTTGATGGTGATGCCATCGTCGGCGTCGAAACGGCGCCGCTCAAAGCCTGGGAACACAGGTGGATTCCGCTTCAGGATAGCCCGTAAGTATATGCGAGCGCTCGGCGCGCTGCTGTTGGCGGTGCTATCGCTGCAAGCTGGCACACAGTCGCGTTGCATGCACCGGTCCTGGCGTGGCACGCCGGTGGCCGCTCGTAACGAATGCACTCAATCTGTTGCCCAATCGCGTGACCTCGCCACCGCGCGGCGCCAATCATCCAGCATCTGACCGCGCTGATCGGGTGTCATCATCGGCACAATTTCATCGGCCTTCCGCCATTGACTGCTGATTTGATCGAGCCCGTTCCATACGCCGACTGCAAAGCCTGCAAGGTATGCCGTGCCAAGCGCTGTCGTTTCAAGGGTGGCGGGCCGAATGACCGGTACGCCCAACAGATCGGCTTGGACCTGCATGAGAAGTTTGTTGGCGGTCGCGCCGCCATCGACGCGCAGCTCGGTGAGCGTCAGTCCGGCATCGCGCTGCATCGCTTCGAGCAGCTCGGCAGACTGCAGCGCGATGGCATCGAGTACGGCGCGGGCCAGATGGGCGGCGGTGGTGCCGCGGGTGAGGCCGATCATGGTGCCGCGCGCGCGGGCATCCCAGTACGGTGCGCCAAGCCCGGTAAAGGCGGGCACAAACCGTACGCCACCGGCGTCGGGAACGCTGGCAGCAAGGGGTTCGATGTCCGCCGACTTGGCAATGATGCCAAGGCCGTCGCGTAACCATTGCACCGCGGCGCCCGCAACAAACACACTTCCCTCGAGTGCATAGTGATGACGGCCCGGATCAGCGGTACGTGTCGTGAGCAGACCGGCGTTCGAGTGAACGCGCTTGGTCCCGGTATTGAGGAGCATGAAGCAGCCGGTACCGTAGGTGTTTTTCGCCATGCCGGCTTGATGGCAAGCTTGACCAAACAATGCCGATTGCTGATCGCCGGCAATCCCCGCAATCGCGATCGGCGTTCCAAAGACGGCTGCCGCGGTGTGTCCAAGCACTCCCGAAGACGGCACGATTTCCGGCATCACTGCGCGGGGCACCCTGAAGTGCCTGAGCAGGTCTTCGTCCCAGGCGTTCTGTTCGATATCGAACAACAGGGTGCGGGCGCCGTTGCTAGGGTCGGTGGCGTGGATGGCGCCTCCTGACAGTTTGTAGGCGAGCCAGGTGTCGATGGTGCCGAACGCAAGTTCGCCCCGTTCAGCCCGCGCACGCGCGCCTGCGACATGATCAAGAATCCATGCGATCTTGGTCGCGGAAAAATACGGATCGAGCACTAACCCGGTTTTCGCTCGGACCAGTGGTTCGAGCCCCTCCTGTTTGAGTTGTTCGCATACCAGGGTAGTACGCCGGTCTTGCCAGACGATGGCCGGCGCAATCGGCACGCCGGTCGTGTGATCCCAGACGACCGTGGTTTCGCGTTGATTGGCGATGCCGATCGCCGCGATGTCGCGCGCCTGCAGCTGTGCTTTGCTGATCGCTTCGCGCGCCACAGCCAGTTGTGTGGACCAGATTTCCATCGCGTCATGCTCGACCCAGCCTGGCCGCGGAAAATGCTGGGCGAATTCCCGCTGGGCGAGTGCGCACATGCGCGCCTCGCTATCGAAGACGATGGCCCGCGAGCTGGCGGTGCCTTGATCGAGGGCGAGCAGGTAACGGGTAGACATGATGGCAGTCGAAAATCGAGGGTGGATCTCGACATATTGCAACAGGTGGTCCGCTGACGCCCGCCAAGCGGATGAAAGGACGCCGTCACACCGTGATAACATTTGCGCATCGCGGCATGCTGAGAAGAACGATGAAAATCCATGAGTATCAGGCGAAGGAAGTATTGCGGCGATTCGGCGTGCCGACGCCGCGCGGTATTCCTTGCACGAACGTCGATGAAGCGCTCAAGGCGGCACAGTCGCTTGGCGGCAAAGTGTGGGTCGTCAAAGCGCAGATCCATGCCGGTGGCCGTGGCAAGGGCGGTGGCGTGAAGGTCGCCAAATCTATCGACGAGGTAAAGAAATACGCGACGCAGATTCTTGGCATGCAACTGGTCACGCATCAGACGGGGCCTGAGGGTCAGAAAGTACGGCGCCTCCTGGTTGAGGAAGGTGCGGACATCAAGAAAGAGTTGTACGTCGCGATGCTGGTCGATCGCGTGACCCAGCGCGTCACCTTGATGGCGAGCGCGGAAGGCGGCATGGACATCGAAGAGGTCGCCGCCAAGCATCCGGAGAAAATCTTCCGGGTTACGATTGATCCGGCGACTGGCCTCTTGGCTGCCGATGCGACCGATGTGGCGCGCAAACTGGGTATTCCCGATGCCGCGCACGCGCAGGCGAGTGCGGTGTTCCAAGGGCTGTACCGCGCGTTCGTCGAAACCGATGCGAGCCTCGCGGAAATTAATCCGTTGATCGTCACCGGCGCCGGGCAAATCGTCGCGCTCGATGGCAAGTTCGATTTCGACGGTAATGCGTTGTTCCGTCATCCGGATATTCTGGCGATGCGCGATCTCGATGAAGAGGATCCGTCGGAAGTCGAAGCCTCCAAATTCGATCTGAACTACATCTCGCTCGATGGCAATATCGGCTGTCTGGTGAACGGCGCGGGCTTGGCGATGGCGACCATGGATACCATCAAACTCTACGGCGGCAGCCCGGCGAATTTTCTCGATGTGGGTGGCGGTGCGACGACCGAAAAAGTGACCGAGGCCTTCAAGATCATGTTGCGCAAACCCGATCTGAAGGCGATTCTCGTCAACATTTTCGGCGGCATTATGAAGTGCGACACGATCGCCCAAGGCGTGGTTGCCGCTGCGCGCGAAGTGAAGTTCGCGGTGCCGTTGGTGGTGCGCATGAAGGGTACCAATGAGGAACTCGGCAAGAAGATCCTGGCCGATTCGGGTTTGCCGATCATCGGGGCGAACAATATGGCGGAGGCGGGTGAGCGTGTGGTAGCCGCCGCGCGCGCGCATTAGTCCTGCACTTTTTCCGAAAGAGACGCATGTCGATTCTAGTCAACAAGAACACTCGCGTCGTTACCCAAGGCATCACTGGAAAGACGGGGCAATTTCATACCCGCACGTCGCGCGAATACGCGCTTGGCAGGCAATGTTTCGTCGCTGGAGTGAATCCCAAGAAGGCGGGTGAAGATTTCGAAGGCATTCCGATTTTTGCCTCGGTGGCTGACGCGAAGGCAAAAACCGACGTGAATACTTCCGTCATCTACGTGCCGCCACCGTTCGCGGCCGCTGCGATCTGGGAGG
Organism: Betaproteobacteria bacterium; assembly: GCA_009693235.1. Lineage (GTDB taxonomy): Bacteria > Pseudomonadota > Gammaproteobacteria > Burkholderiales > SG8-39 > SHXR01. Next base: position 10,951 of record SHXR01000025.1, read on the forward strand.
CCGTCGAGGCCGATCTCGATCTGGTCATCTGCATCACCGAGGGCATTCCGGTGCGGGATATGGTCGATCTTCGCGATCGCATGCGCAAACAAAATCGACGTGCACTATTGGCCGGGCCTAACTGTCCGGGCGTGATCACACCGGATGAAATCAAGATCGGCATCATGCCAGGCCACATCCATAAAAAGGGCCGCATTGGCGTGGTGTCCCGTTCCGGTACGCTAACTTACGAGGTGGTCGGGCAGCTCACTGAGTTGGGTCTTGGGCAATCGTCTGCGGTGGGCATCGGTGGCGATCCGGTCAACGGTTTGAAGCATATCGATGTCATGAAGTTGTTCAACGACGATCCGGAAACGGATGCGGTCGTGATGATCGGCGAGATCGGCGGCGATGATGAAGAGACCGCGGCGCGCTGGGTCAAAGCTAATATGAAAAAGCCGGTGGTGGGCTTTATCGCGGGCGCCACTGCGCCGCCCGGTAAACGCATGGGACATGCAGGCGCCATTATTTCCGGTGGCAAGGGCACGGCGCAGGAGAAGCTTGCGGTGATGGAATCGTGCGGCATTAAGGTGACGCGCAATCCCGCCGAGATGGGGAAGCTGCTGAAATCGGTGCTTTAGACGCAATCCTTGCGAGCCGTCGGGACGGCGGCTTTCGACCGAGGAGATTTGCATGGTAAGGCCAGTAAAACTCGATATCCAGGTTGTCCAGCAGTTTCTGAAATACGCGCGGCTGCTGTCACAGCGTGGCTACGTCCACAATACGCTCGGCAACATCGTGCTGCGCGTGCCGCATCCGGATTTTCAACATGGTGTTGCCTACACCAAGCACGCGGAACTCTCGCTGGAGGAAATGGACGAGCGCAATATCGTCATCACCGATATTCCGACCAGCAAAAGCCTCGTTGGCGATCGGATCACCAGTATCGGCCACAATCTCAGCCGAGAAATCCTCAGACTGCGCCCGGATATCAACGCGACCATCCATGTCCATGACGATGCCATGATCGCGTTCTTCGGTTCGGGCGCCTTTACCGAGATCCGCACGATCTCGCTCGATCTGCCGTTCGTGCTGGGCAAACCAATTCACTATGTGCCCGCCCATGTTGATGTTGAGGCGGATGTGTCGAGCGTTGCCTCGTTTATCCAGAATACCAACTCGGTCATGTTGCTTGGGCATGGCATGACCCTCCTTGGGCGCACCATTTCGGAGGCGTACCATCGGCTGAATTCACTGACGGCCGAGATTCGCCGCAATATCACGGCCGAGCAGCTTGCGCGCCTGCACGGTGCCAAGCCGCACTACCGTTCGAATGAAGAAATCGAGTCGATGTACCGCTTCGCTGAGGCGATTATTTATCCCAAGCGGGCCGAACACGTCATGCAGGAAGACCATGTGCAACAGGCGAGCGGTGCGCGTGCCACATAGCCGGCCGAGCCCTCATTGACGTGCGTCAATAGCGCTTTCCGGCGCGGGCGTTAGCATGCGTGCGGGCGGCGGCGGACGCAGCCCCTTTCAATCGCCATAATTCTTGAGAATCGGCATGCCAAGCACGGTCATTCCCATCAAACAGATCAAGATGCGCTCGACGCCGAAAGGCCGTCAGGTCGAGCCGGCCGCCTTGGCCGAAGTGCAGGCATTGCTTGGCGCCGCACCGCGTCGTCGCGATGCGCTCATCGAGCATCTGCATAAGATCCAGGATCGCTACGGCCATCTCGCGGATCGGCACATCGTGGCGCTCGCCGCCGAGATGAAGCTCTCGATGACCGAAGTCTATGAGGTCGCGACCTTCTATCACCACTTCGATGTCGTCCGGGACGGCGAATCGCCACCTGCTGCGATCACCGTGCGCGTATGTGAATCGCTTTCCTGCGAAATTGCGGGTGCCCGTGCACTGCTCGAGCGGCTGCCCGTCCTACTCGGCGCGGGTGTTCGAGTGATCCCGGCGCCTTGCATCGGCCGGTGTGAATCCGCGCCGGCGTGCGCAGTGGGACAGCACCCGGTGTTGAACGCCACCGTTGAAGCCGTGCAAGCGCTGGTCGAGAAAAAAGCCACCGTGCATCCTGCCGCGCCGGTCGCAGCGAGCGCCGCGCATGTGAAGGTGCAAGATTACAACGCACCGGGTGAAGTGAGCCCGGCATTCATCGATCTTGAGCATTACCGCGCCGCGGGCGGCTATGCGCTCTTGAAGAACTGCGTCGATGGCAAGAAAACCCGCGAAGAAATCATGCGCGTCATGGAACATTCCGGTCTCAGGGGCCTGGGTGGCGCCGGATTTCCAACCGGACGAAAATGGCGCATCGTCGCCGCGGAGCCCGCGCCGCGTCTGATGGCGGTCAACATCGATGAGGGCGAGCCGGGCACCTTCAAGGATCGCTATTTTCTCGAGCGCGATCCACATCGATTCCTTGAGGGGATGCTAATTGCTGCATGGGCGGTGGAGATCTTCGAGGTCTACATCTACCTGCGGGATGAGTACGCCGGTTGTCGTGCGCTGCTCGAGCAGGAACTTGCCAAGCTGCATGCGAGCGCACCCTGCAAGCTACCGGCGATCCATTTGCGCCGCGGCGCCGGTGCGTACATCTGCGGTGAAGAATCGGCGATGATCGAATCGATCGAAGGCAAACGCGGCATGCCGCGCCTGCGTCCGCCATATGTTGCGCAAGTCGGACTGTTTGGTCGGCCAACGCTTGAACACAACATGGAAACCGTGTTCTGGGTGCGTGAGATCGTCGAGCGCGGCCCCGAATGGTTTGCAGGTCAGGGCCGCAATGGCCGCAAGGGCCTGCGCTCGTTCTCGGTGAGCGGTCGCGTGCGAAAGCCGGGTGTCCATGTGGCCCCTGCCGGCATCACGATCAAAGAATTGATCGAAGAATTCTGCGACGGCATGCAGGAAGGGCACGTGTTCTACGGCTATCTACCAGGCGGTGCATCAGGCGGAATCCTACCCGCATCGATGAGCGACATCCCGCTCGATTTCGATACGCTGAATCAATACGGATGTTTCATCGGTTCGGCGGCGGTTATGGTGTTGTCGCAACATGATCGCGCGACCGATGCAGCGCGCAACATGATGAAGTTTTTTGCCGATGAGTCGTGCGGCCAGTGCACGCCATGTCGGGTCGGCACCGCGAAAGCCGTGCAATTGATGAACACGACGCAATGGGATCAGGCGCTCCTCAAGGAACTTTCGCAGGCGATGATGGACGCTTCGATCTGCGGTTTGGGGCAAGCGGCGCCGAATCCGGCGTTGTGTGTGATGAAGTATTTCACGCATGAGCTTGACTAGAGCCTTCACCGCAAAGTACGCAAAGTACGCAACGGAAAAGAAAAGACGGGAAGCGTCGTTGAGTATTGATCGAACGAGACCGACTTTTGCTACGACCGGCGCGCTGGATATTACTGACGTATTTCTTCAACCTTTGCGTCCTTCGCGTCCATTGCGGTGAAATATTAGGAAAGAGAGTAGCACTATGACCGCCATCATCAAACACGAAATCGCTGCTTTGCCGGTTGAGTTCAAGCTCAATGGTCAGACGGTCATCGGGCGCAAGGATGAAACGATCCTGCAGACGGCAAAGAAACACGGCATCGAGATTCCGCATCTTTGCTATATGGAAGGCATGCGCCCAGACGGCAATTGCCGCGCCTGCGTCGTCGAGGTGAAGGGCGAGCGCGTGCTGGCGCCGTCTTGCTGTCGGTATCCGCAAGATGGCATGGAAGTGACCTCCAACAATTCGCGCGCGGTGGCATCGCAAAAGATGGTGCTGGAATTGTTGCTGTCTGATATGCCCGAGGGCGCGCGTGACGCAACCACTGCGCAGTCACCCTATCGGTCCGATTCGGAATTGCATGCCTGGGCCCGCAAGCTGTCGGTCGGTGCGCCACGTTTCGAGGCGCGCGCACAGCCGGCCTGTGACGTTTCGCATCCTGCTATTGCGGTCAATCTCGATGCTTGTATTCAGTGCACCCGCTGTGTGCGCGCCTGTCGTGAAGTGCAGGTGAATGATGTGATCGGTTATGCGTCGCGCGGCGAGCATTCGAAGATCGTGTTCGATTTGGGTGACGCAATGGGCGAGAGTACCTGCGTGGCGTGCGGTGAATGTGTGCAGGCTTGCCCGACCGGCGCGCTGATGCCCGCGCACCACGTTGGACTCAAGGTGGTGGACGAGACTGTCGATTCCCTTTGCCCCTACTGCGGGGTCGGGTGCCAACTCACCTATCACATCAAGGACAACCACATCATTCAGGTATCGGGCCGCGCGGGCCCATCGAACCAGAATCGGTTGTGCGTCAAGGGCCGTTACGGTTTCGATTACGTGCATCACAAGCAGCGATTGGCGAAGCCACTCATTCGCCGCACCGACGCGCCGAAGTCAGCGGAAGCGTTGCTCGATCCGGCACGCTGGAGTGAAGTGTTCCGCGAGGTGACTTGGGATGAAGCGCTCGATGTCGCCGCACGTGGCCTGCGTTCGATTCGCGATAACTTCGGCAAGCGTTCGCTCGCCGGATTTGGTTCGGCGAAGGGTTCCAATGAAGAGGCGTATCTCTTCCAGAAGCTCGTTCGCACCGGGTTTGGATCGAACAACGTCGATCACTGCACGCGCCTGTGTCATGCCTCGTCGGTGGCCGCGTTGATGGAAGGGATCAATTCGGGCGCGGTGTCGAACCCAGTGCGCGACGTGCTGCATGCCGAAGTGATTTTCTTGATTGGCGCCAATCCCACGGTGAATCACCCGGTCGCCGCCACCTGGATGAAAAACGCCGTCAAGCGGGGCGCCAAACTGATCGTCGCCGATCCGCGTCGCGGCGATCTGGCGCGTCATGCCACGCATAATCTGCAGTTCAAGGCCGACACCGACGTGGCATTGCTGAATGCATTGCTCCACACGATTGTCGAGGAGAAGCTCGCTGATGAGGCCTTCATCAAGGAACGAACGGCGGGCTATGAAGCACTTCGCGAGAACGTGAAGAAATTCAGTCCGGAGGCGATGGCACCCGTCTGTGGCATTCCCGCCCAAACGATTCGGGAAGTCGCACGGCTTTACGCGACATCGAAGGCCTCGATGATCCTCTGGGGTATGGGTATTTCGCAGCACATCCACGGCACCGACAATGCGCGCTGTCTGATTGCCCTTGCCATGGTCACCGGCCAGATCGGCAAACGCGGTACCGGCTTGCATCCCTTGCGTGGACAAAACAATGTGCAGGGCGCATCGGATGCCGGGTTGATTCCAATGGTGTATCCGGATTATCAATCGGTTGCCAATCCGGAATCGCGCGCGCGCTTTGAGAAACTCTGGGGCGTTGCGCTCGATCCGCAACCGGGACTCACGGTGGTGGAGATCATGAAAGCGGCTGCTGCGAAGCAGGTTCGCGGGATGTACATCATGGGCGAGAACCCTGCGATGTCCGATCCGGATGTCAACCATGTCCGTGAAGCGCTGGCCACCCTCGATCATCTCGTGGTGCAAGACATCTTCTTGACCGAGACTGCCTCGTTTGCTGACGTCGTGCTGCCCGCTACCGCATTCCCTGAGAAGACCGGCACGTTCTCCAACACCGATCGGCAGGTGCAATTGGGCCGTAAAGCGATCGACCCGCCGGGTGACGCGCGTGAAGATCTTTGGATCATTCAGGAGCTTGCGCGTCGCCTCGATCAGGACTGGCAATACTCTGGGCCGGCCGATGTCTTCAACGAAATGCGTCAGGCGATGGATTCCATTCGCGGTATTACCTGGGAAAGGCTAGAGCGCGATTCGTCGGTCACCTATCCGTGCCATGAGGAAGGCGACCCGGGTGATGAAGTCGTGTTCACGACCGTGTTCCCGACCGCAACCGGCCGCGCGAAACTGGTCCCTGCCGATCTGATTCCGGCTGCTGAACAGCCCGATGCCGATTTCCCGATGGTGCTCATCACCGGCCGGCAACTCGAACACTGGCATACCGGCGCGATGACCCGCCGCGCCAGCGTACTCGATGCGATCGAACCCGAACCCATGGTGTCGATGCATCCGCTCGATCTCGATCGATTGGGTGTACGGGCGGGTGGGCTGGTGACGGTCGAATCACGCCGTGGTGCGATCGCTCTCTATGCACGCGCCGATGAAGGCACACCACTCGGCGCGATATTTATTCCCTTTGCATTCTATGAAGCGGCGGCCAACAAGCTCACTAATCCGGTGCTCGATCCGTTCGGGAAGATTCCCGAATTCAAATACTGTGCGGTGCGGGTGAAAAACGGTGGTGAGACGCCTCTGCGCGTGAGTGATGCGTTCGGTGGCGGGCAAGCGGCGGACTCGATTGCGCGGGTCTTGGCGACGTAAGCAGTGCTCATTCGAGCGGCGCGGCATTACACTCGATCGATCTGGTGATGGCTGCCGCGAATTCGATTACCGATTCATGAGCGCCTTCCCATTGCGCTCTGCGATACGTCAAATAGTGCAGGCGGCGGGGCTATGATGCGGGATAGTCTCGAGCCACGTATGCTGGTCACCTTCCCTGTCCATGAATGATCGATGCTGTCCGTGATTGAAATGCTACGCGCCATGACGATGTTCGCCTGCCTCCTCATCGCAGGTAGTGCGAGCCCCCAGGTCCCCGCCAAGGCTTCGCCGCAGCCAGTGATCGTTGATGCGTCGAACCTCTCCGAGAGTGTCCGCGATGTGCTCGCGCGGGTGCGTCCTTCCATCGTCCAGATCAAGGGATTCTTCGGTTCCAACACCGCGAATAATTTTCACGGGACCGGCTTTGCCGTCGCACCGGGCGGCGTGTTCATGACGAACTATCACGTCGTCGCCGAGCTGATCATGCATCCGGACAAGTATCGCCTCGAGTACCACACGCCCGAGGGTAAGACGGGCAAGGTGGAGGTCTTGGCCGTCGATGTCCGCCATGATTTGGCCGTGGTGCGAGCGGAACATTTCGCGCCCGCGCCGCTGCCCATCGATCCAACCGTGCCGGCCAAGGGTTCGCGCGCCTATGCAGTGGGCTTTCCGCTCGATGTGGGACTCACGATCACGGAAGGCATTTCCAATGGCCGTGTTGAAGATGCCTTTTATGCGCGAATTCATTATTCGGGCGCGCTGAATGGCGGCATGTCGGGCGGCCCGGCCCTCAGTGCCAGAGGAACGGTGACCGGCGTCAATGTTGCGGGTTATCGTTTCGAACAGCTGGTGGCCTTCCTGGTGCCCGCATCACACCTCAGTCCATTGATCGAACAGGCGCTGACCAAACCTGCCGATTTGCGGGAGTTGAAGAAATCGGTCACCGCGCAACTGCGCGCCCATGCCGATGAATTGCTTGGCGCGTTCGCGGGGGCAATGCCTACCCAGGTCACCGCAGGTTACGCGCTGCCGGCAAAGCTCGCACCATTCGTGGATTGCAAGGCGTCGGGCGATCCTGCCGCCGATGCGCCGGTGCAGCAAGTGACGATCCAGTGCGCGGCCAAAGCCGGCCTCTATGTGCAACAAGGATTGTTCACCGGCGATATTCGCTATGCGCACTACATACTCTCGACCGACAAGCTCGATACTTGGCGATTTGCCAATCGGCTATCCGGGCTCGCACGCGCAACCGGCGCCTTCGGCAGACCCAAGCATGTCGGACCGTTCGATTGCGAAACGAACGTGGTGAAGCTGCGTCGGTTCGATGCCAGCCTGATGGTGTGCGTGCGCAGTTATCGCGGCCTGGAAGGTCTGTATGACATCACCGTGCGGGCGTTGAGTCTGAATGAATCGAAACGCGGCATGGCGAGCCATCTTGATATGCACGGTGTTGATTTCACCGGCGGGATGCAATTTGTGAAGCGCTTTGTCGAGGCCATGGAGTGGCAGGAATGACCATCGACGCCGTCGTGGTAGAGATTCTGGGTAACCATGACCGGGTGTGCTTTCGCACGCGCATTCCGTTGTCGCCTGATGCGCGAACATTTACCGTTGGGCGTGGCGTGCAAGCCGATGTGGTCGTGGATGACGCGTACCTCGCGCCATTGCATGCCCGGTTCGATGTGGATGCCGAAGGAGCGGTTACCGTCACCGATCTTGGTACGGTAAACGGCATGACGATCGCCGGCCGGCGTCAACGAGGCGCCGTTAATCAATCGCTGGCAGACGGTAACGTGCAGCTCGGCCGCACGCGCTTGCGGGTGCGAACCGCCGATGAATCGTTGGCCCCAGAGAAGCCCGATCTGGAATTGGCTGGTGACGGTGGACCCAGCTGGATTCGCAATTGGTCTGGCATGGCGGCTGCCGGTGGCGGCTTGTTCATGGCGCTGGTTACCTATTCAAGTTGGCTGGACGCACCTCGCGACACCGCCAGTGCGGTGGTCACGGCACTCGTTGGTGCGCTTGCCGTAGCCAGCGCGTGGATCGCCGCCTGGGCGTTCCTCGGGCGCATATTGCTGGGTGAATGGCGCTGGATGCGACACGCAGTGATCTTCTACTGGGTCACCGCTATCTATTTTATCGTCGAAGGCTTCCTTAATCTGGGCTGGTTCGCATTTTCGCTGCCGCCCTGGCAGTTGCGGGGCACCCTCATCGCGCTGGTTGCCATTGCGATCATCCTCTATCTGCACCTCACGACCGCGTCCGGACTCAGTCGCCGACTGGCCATCGTCTTAACCTGCGTGCTGCCGGCGTTCGGCATGAGCGCGGTGGAATGGGTGAAGGAGCGCAGTCAGGCGAGGGATGTGAACTACATCGGCGTCGGTTATCAGGTTTTTCCGCCGGCATTGCGTTTGCGCAGTGCCGTTGACTTGGAGAGCTTCTTCGGCGATGCGCAGCAACTCAAAGCAGGCTCCGATCAAAAGAGAAAGAATGCGCGACGCGAATCCGATGATCCCGAGGACGAGGAATGACCCGCTTATTCCGCGTGGTGCCCTAGTGTTCTAACGCGGCGATTGCCGTAGCCAGTTGAACGGTGCGTTGTGCCGCGGCAACATGCAGATTCTCGATGAGTTTGCCATCGACGACCACCACCCCCAGACCGGCTTGGGCCGCTGCGGCGTGCGTGGCGATGACGCGCCGGGCCCACGCGATTTCATCCGCTGTGGGGCCGAACACCGCATTGGCCTGGTCGATCGTCTTCGGATGGATGAGTGTCTTGCCGTCAAAGCCGAAGGCACGGCCTTGCACGCATTGCGCTGCAAAGCCTGGCTCGTCGTCAAGGTCAAGATAGACGCCATCCAGAATGATTTTTCCGTACGCTTTGGCGGCCAACAGGCAAAGTCCAAGGCTGGTCGCGAGCGGCCAACGTGTACTGTCCGGGGTCGCGTTCAATTCCTTAGACAGATCGCTGGTCCCCATGATGAGTCCGGCCACCTGTGGTGATGCATCGGCGATGTCCTCTACGCTTAGCACGCCGCGCGGCGTCTCGATCATGCACCACAGCGGCAACGCACCGGTCGCGCCCGCTCTGCGAAGACGCTCTGCAACCGCCTGAATCTGCGCGGCGTTCTCGACTTTCGGTATCACGATGCCATCGATGTCAGCGGCGGCCATTGCTTCGATATCCGGTTGACCCCAATCGGAATCAAGCCCATTGATGCGAACGAGGAGTTCACGCCGGCCGTAACCACCGGCCGCTGTGGCCTCGCGCACGCTCTCGCGCGCCACACTCTTTGCCGACGGGGCGACCGCATCTTCAAGATCGAAGATCAAGACATCTGCGGGCAGGGAGCGTGCCTTGTCAAGCGCACGGGCGTTGGACCCCGGCATGTACAAGGCGGAGCGGCGTGGTCGCACGATCATCGCTAGCCTCTCCTCTACGTCTTCGGATGACGCTCACCAAACGCGCTCTCGCGGATCGCCGCGAGCGGAAACGCCGGGCCCGGATCGTACTTGCGTTCGGGCGCAATATCGTCATGACCGACAATGTCATCGATCGGGTATGCACGAAGGAGGGCGCTGGTCATCGCGCGACAGGCTTCGATCTGGGCGTCCGCGTAGCGGTGCCAATGCGTCATCGGCCATCTCGCGTTTTTGTGTCGGGCTTCGATCACTTCGTCCGCGGGCACCGCGACGCCTTCTTCGCCAATCCATTGCGCGCCTGTTTGACTCACCGTACCGGCGTTGGCAAGCTCGATGCCGATCGAATGTGAGTTGATATCGCTAAGCCCGCTCCAGACGCTGGGGCCGGCATGCCAAACGCGCAGATTAAAGTCGACGAATTGAACGATCTGCCCATTGCGCGCCACCACCAAATGCGCCGACACCCGATTGCCGGGCGTGCCGTGTTTGAATTTCGCGAGGGTGTCCCCGAATGAGATCGCGGTGAAGTGAAAGACGATCAATCGCGGCTGGATAACGCCATCGTGGTGATCGGTCGCATCCTGCATGACGTCGGGGCCTTGCAGGCGATGAGCGGACACAGTCAGCATGTTCTGGGCAGCCAAGGCGTGAGGGGCGGGTGCAAGAGATTATGCCTGCTGCTGCGAATGAACAAGCGAGTAGGAACAAGCGAGGAGGAACAAGCGATGGGGGGAGGCAGTGATCGGTCAACGACCGTCGTACCGGAAACTGTAAGATGACAGTCGGATGCGACAGAAGCAGGCCGCACGGCACGGGCTGTCGCCGCATGCATAGGAGGGGACGATGAGCCGATTTGATGGGGTCATTATCGGGGCGGGCCACAATGGCTTGACCCTCGGCGCCTATATGGCGCGGGCCGGGATGAAGGTGTGCGTGCTTGAACGCAATGCCTGGATCGGTGGTGGTTGCACGACCGACGAGCCCATCCTGCCCGGCTACCGGTGCAATCTGCATTCCAATTTTTACATCGGGTTCTCCGAAGCGCCGCTCGTGCGCGACCTTGAGCTGCAGCGGTTTGGATTTTCCTATGTCGAGCCCCCGGTGCAGCAAGGCGTGACGATGCGGGATGGCACCGCTCTCACGATTCACAAGGATCTGGAACGTTCCTGCGCATCGATTGCCCGGTTTTCCCGCCATGATGCGGAAGCCTTTCGGAATTTACATGAAACGTATGCGGTGAAGATGAGGTCCTTCTTCACATCGGTGCTCTACAACCCGCCGGTGGCCCCGGATGAAATGCGGCAACGGCTGAGCGGACCGATGGGGAAAGAGTTTCTCGCGCATGCGCCGCTGGATTTGTTTCAGGCAGTCGATCGGCATTTTGAAGATCACCGGATTCGCACATTCTTCAAGCTGTTCATGCATGTCACCACCGCGGAGAACGTGCCCGGCACCGGTCTCATATTTCCCACGATCATGTCCTCCATCTCCCGTTTGGCGTTGCCCACCGGCGGTTCGGCCGCGCTGCCGTTGGCGCTCGCGCGCGTGATTGAGAGTGCAGGCGGTGAGGTGCGTACGAGCGCCGATGTGCGCGAAATCGTCGTCGAAGGTGGGCGTGCGGTGGCCGCGCGATTGAGTGATGGTTCGCGCATCGATGGAACACGGTTTGTGGCAAGCGGTATCGACGCGCCGACCACCATTCAGCTCGCTGGTACCGCAAATTTTCCTGCCGCGGTGACCGACAAACTCGCTAAATGGCATTGGGCCGACCACAGCCTGGTCACGCTGCACTTGGCGCTCAATGCGCCACCCCGCTACGTATCGGCAAAATTCGACCCGGATATCGATCGGGCGTTCAACGTGTTTTTCGGCTTCGATGATACCGAGCAGATGGCGCGCTGTTTTGATCAATGTCGCCGTGGTGAGTTTCCCGACGCGCCAATGGGCAATGGTGCGTGCAATTCGATGTTTGATCCCACCTATGCGCCGGCCGGGAAACATGCGGCGTTTTGGTGGCCTTTTGCGCCGTACGCCCTGCCCGGAGGCGCCGGGGAATGGGATCGCCGCAAGGACGAATACCTGGCGCGCATCCTTCGCGTCTGGCGGGAATTCGCGCCGAACCTCACCGACGATAATATCCAAGGCACGTATCTTTTCACGCCGCTTGATATTGAGCGGCGCAACAGCAGCATGAAAAAGGGGGCAGTCCGGCTGGGCGCCTACATACCCTCGCAGCTTGGGGTCAATCGGCCGCATCCGTTGCTGGCCGACAATCGCACGCCGATCGAGGGCCTGTATTTGTGCGGATCGTCGAATCACGGTGGCGGCGCCAATGGCGGGCCTGGTTACAACGCGGCGAACGCGATTGCCACCGACCTCAAACTCAAACGCGCATGGGTGCCCGTCACCGCACCCGAATGGAACGGATAGGATTTGGTGGAAGGATTGACCGGTCAAGACGCGGGTGCGCCGATGTCGCCATTGCCGCCATCTTCCATGCGCGGCATCGAGGCGATCAAGATCCTCGCGCGTGCCCGTGGCTTGTTGTTTGACAGCGCAGGGGTGCCCGCCGAGCTCGATTCGATTCACGGGACCGCCTTAGAGGAGGTCGGGCACGCAGGTGGCTTGTCCTTGGTTGCCAGCCGCTGTCTCTTGTCGGCGCTCGCTGCCGCCGATTTGCCCGCGATTGCGCGCTTCGCCGATGGCGGCTATGTCGTGATCGACGTGGCCACCGCGGACTCGGTCTTGCTCACGACTACCGAGAGTGAGTCACCAGACATCGTTGACGTCGGGCAGCTTGCGTCCGTCTGGACCGACATGCTGTGGATGCCGGGTTCTGAACATGTGGGGAATGCGACTGAGCAGCCGCTCTTCGAAGATCGGCCGACATCACGTCGCATCGGTCGGATCATCGGTTGGTCGGTATTGGTGATGGCGCTCGTCATGGTCTTTGCCGGCATGTCGGTGGTGGCGTGGATGGGCTTGCAGCCGGTCGACACCGAATTCGTTGCAATCGGACGGATGGTTCCGGATCCCGCCCCAGCGTCCCTCGTCGCGCCGGCATCGGGTGTGTTGCGCAGCCTGAGCCTCACCGAAGGGAAAGCAGTGCAGGCCGGGGAGGTGATCGGGGAAATCGATTCGGTCGTGCCGATCAATCCCGACCATGAACGTGCCGATATCGCCGAAGCCGCCGTCGGGGCCGCGCGGGCCAGCGCGCTGCTCGCTGCTTTGAATGCCGATGCGCCGCCCGTCCTGCGGGAAGTGCCGGATCTGGATCCGGTCCGACGCGCCATCGAACAGCAGCACCTGATTGCGCGCTTCGAGGACTATCGCGGCAAGATCGCTGCGATCAACGCGGAGGCCGAACAGCGCCGGGTGGAACGGGTCGCCGCCGAGGAGTTAGCGGCACGCACCGCCGATGCGCTCGAAGCGATTCGCAAGCAGGTGGCTGAGATGCGGCCGCTCTTAGAGCAAGGAATCATTTCGCGCAATTCATTCTTGGAGAAGGACGCCCGGCGCACCGAGCTTGAACGCGAACTCGGCAGGCATCGGGAGTTTGTCGTCGAGCGCGCGCGCGCCATGGAAGGGCTGGAGGCGCGGCGCCGCAGCATCCGCAGCGAACTCGAACGCACGCTCTATGTGGAGCGTGATGAATTCGCCAAGCTGCTCGCCCAGCTCCGTAAGCCCGCGCCGCCGCAGACGCGCATGGTCACCATCGTGGCGCCGCTCGACGGCATCGTCCGGCGCATTGCACCGCTTGAAGTGGGCAAGCCCATTAAACAGGGAGAGGAAGTGGCGGGCATTGCCCCGCCGACCCCACCTCTTGAACTCGAAGTGATTACCGATGCTGCAGAGGCGTTCCGCGTCAAACCCGGCCAGATAGGACGCGCCACCCTCACGGTGCCGATGGCCGGATCGCCCGAGCTCGCAGTGCGGGTTGCCTCGGTCGCGGAGCACGCCACTGGCCCGGCGCCTCGCCAACGGTCCACCCGCATCCGATTACTCACTGAAAAACTATCCGGCAGCAGCGGCGCGCTGGCCTACGATTCCCAGGCAACCTGGCAAGTCCGCCTGCAGACTGGCGCGGAAATGATGATGGACCGATGGATTCGCCAATGGCAAGAGCGCTGAATCGCTCCGTTCCCGCTTTGGAACCACGGCTCGATCCATAGTATATGGCGAAGTAAGAATATTGACGGACCGGAATGAGGAGCCACCATGGCCGAAGCCAAGCAGGAGAAAAAGAAACGCACGATCACGGAGATCCGCGATTCGAAGAAGACCGGCGAAAAGATGGTCTACACCTCGGTGCTCGACTATACGTCTGCAAAATGGGCGGAACTGGCAGGCGTAGACGTGTGCGTAGTGGGCGATTCGCTCGCGATGACGTGTCATGGGCATCCGAATACGATCCCGGCCACAATGGAGATGATGATTCTCCATGCGCAAGCGGTACGCCGTGGTTCGCCCAACACCTTTGTGCTGGGCTGCATGCCGTATCAAAGCTATAACACCATCGATCGGGCGCTCACCAACGCGACGCGCTTTATGCAAGAGGCCTTGTGCGATGCGGTGAAACCGCAGGGGGGCAAATCACAAGCGCACATCCTGAAGGCGCTGGTCGATAGCGGCATCCCCACCGCATCACACATCGGACTCACACCGCATACCGTGGCGATGTTCGGAGGTTTTCGCATTCAGGGGCGCACCGCCGATGCGGCGATGAAGATTCTGGAAGATGCGTTCGCCATCCAGGACGCGGGCTGCTTCATGCTTGAATTCGAGGCGGTACCGGCGAAGATCGCCAGGGTCATTTCGCAGCAACTCGAGATTCCGACGATCGGCATCGGCGCGGGCGTCGGCACCGACGGCCAGATCCTCTTGTCCTACGATCTGTTGGGCGTGTTTACCGACTTCAAGCCAAAATTCACTAAGCGCTTCGCCAATCTCACCGAGGTCGCGGTGGGCGGATTGAAGCAATATGTGAGCGAAGTGAAGGCGGGCACCTTCCCGGATGACGATCACAGCTACACGGTCGATGAAAAGGAATATGACAAATTCCTGAGCCTCGTGGAAAAGCGCAAGCATCAATGAACGCGTCCACGGCGCACGCCTCTCGCCGCGTTCATGAATTTGGGGTTATCGTTGCCAATTTGATGGCCGGTGCGGCATCGGATCGGTACTTTCATCAGGAATTCGGGGGGCGCCGCGCGAATTCCTAGGGAAACGCTGAGTAAGCTATCTAGCGTAATCAGCGTCATCATATTTTTCGGGGAGATACGAGGGGGCGAGCCCCTTGTTCACTTGCTCCTAGGAGACAGGTATGACAAGTTTGGTCGAACGTCACAGCATGAGTGAGCGTCAGAAGAAGTTCCGCGCCGAATACATGGCCCAGGTCCGGCCGGGTTACAGCGGCCAGGTGCATATCGGTGTCATCTACGTGGTCGGGCTATCGGCCATCGCCTGGTGCGTGAGTCAGATGGTCGGGGCGAGCTGGGAATGGTTGCTGGTGATCCCGATCCTTTTTTTCTCGAACATGTTCGAGTGGTGGATCCACAAATTTGTGATGCACCGGCTGGTCGATGTCTGGGCATTGCGGGCGATCTACGATCGGCATACCCGGCAGCATCATCAGTATTTCAGCGACAACGAGATGACGGTGCAGTCGGCCCGCGAGTGGCGAATCATCTTCTTTCCCTGGCGCGCGCTTTTTACGTTCATGGGGCTTGGCGCACCGATTGCCTGGTTGTTGGGCTCGATCCTGAACCCTAACGCCGGTTACGTGCTGATGGTGACGATGATCGGCAACTACCTCCTGTACGAGGCGTTCCACTATTGCTGCCATGTGCATGACAACTGGTTCGTGCGCACCATGCCGTTCATCAACACCATTCGCCGGCATCACACCGCGCATCACAATTTCGGCATCATGATGGGGCGCAATTTCAATCTGACGTTTCCGGTCGCCGATTGGTTCATGGGGACGAGCGATCTGGATCGCGGGCTCGTCGGCCATGTCTTCAACGACTACAACGAAGACCATGTGAAACCGGAGTTGCAACCGACCATCGAACGATTCCGCCGCCATGATGCGCCGGTCACCATCGACGGTCCGATCCTGGAGCCGCCGAAGGGCCAGGCGGCTTGAAGCACGACCCACAATAACAGCGAGGAGACATCATGCAAAAGCGAGACTTTCTGAAGGTGAGCATGGCGGGTGCTGCGGCCACGGTCGCTTCATCGGTGGCAGCGCAAGGCACGCAGACCCATACCTGGAAAATGGCGACCGCCTGGCCGGGCGGGCCGCTGATGGATATCGGCGCGAAGGCGTTCGGCGAGCGGGTCGAGCAGCTGAGCGGTGGGCGCATCAAGGTGCAGACGTTCCCCGGTGGCGCGCTAGGTAATGCGCTGAAGGTGCCGGAGACCGTCAAGAACGGCGTCGCTGAATGCGGCCACACCTGGATCGGCTACGACTGGGGCAAAGATCCCACTACCGTGTTGTTCGGCGGCTATGCAGGCTCTTTCGATACCGAGCGCATGTTGCATTGGTTGTATGAAGCGGGTGGCGCCGATCTGCAGCGTCAGTACCGCGATGAAATGGATGGTGTGATCTCCCTGCCGCTTTTCATTCGCACTGCTGAGGTGTTTCTCCATTCTCGAAAGCCGGTCAGGACGCTGGCCGATTTGAAGGGTTTGAAACTGCGTACCGCGGGCGCTTGGCTGGAGATGGCGAAGGATCTAGGCGCTGCACCGGTCACCACCGCGGGCGGCGAGGTCTATCCGATGTTGGAGCGCGGCGCGATCGATGCGACCGAGTGGGGAACGCTCTGGGAAAACATCGCACCCGGTTTCTACAAGGTGGCAAAATATCTGATCTATCCGGGTGTGCATCAACCTACTGCACCGTTCGAGTTGGTCATCAACAAGGACGCCTGGAACAAACTTTCGGCGGGCGACAAGAAGATCGTTGAAACGGCAGCCAAGCTCGTCACCTTTGAATCCTGGCTGAAGATCGGCCAGGAAGATGCGAAGGCGCTCGATTTTTACAAGAAGGCGGGCAACGAAATCATCGAGCTCGACGCCGAAGTGCAGTACGCGGCGCGCAAAATCGGCCTCGACTGGGCCGATAAGATGGTGAAAGAAGGGAAGCACAAGTGGTTCGGGCGGGTCCACAAGAGTCTCACCGAGTTCGATACGCAATGGAAGAACGCCGAGAGCTGGCGCAAGGTGAAGGTGCGGCCATCCTGATCACTCCCTGATTCGCGATAGCGAATCGGGACTGACCTCCCCCTCGCCCTTGCGGGAGCGGGGGATTTTCGAATTGCTTGCCCGAATTGCTTGCCAATTGAACGCACTGATCCGTGTCATTGAGCGTGCCGTCGGCGCCGTGGGAATTTTCGCGGCGCTGCTTCTCATACCGCTCACGCTCGCCACCTGCTGGGAAGTGTTCTCGCGCTATGTGATGCGCGCGCCCACCGTCTGGGCCTACGAGATCGGCTATCTGCTTACCGGATCGCACTTTCTGCTCGGGCTCGCCTACACACTGCGCGAACGCGAGCACATCCGCATCGATATCTTCTCCGGCAAATTTTCGCCGCGCACCCGGGCGATCATCGATCTGGTCGTATATTGCATCGTGATACCGCTCTTGATCTGGCTCACGATCGCCTTGGCACAGCATCTCTGGGTCGGCTGGTCGCGTCATGAGCGCACGGGACAATCGGCGATGAACATGCCGGTCTGGCCGTTCCGGGTGGTGTTCGTCGTGAGTTTTTTCTTGTTTGCGATGCAGACCTTCGTCGAGCTGCTGAAGGCGCTCACCACCATGCAGCACGCGGGCCGCTGATGGATTGGCTGCCCTTTCTGATGTTGCCGGTCGCTTTCGCGCTGATGTTTCTTGGCGTGCAGGTGATGTTTGCGATGATGATTACCGCGCTCTTGTTCGGTCTCATCACCTTCGGCGATCGCATCATCTTCCAGTTCGTGGAGAAGATCGAGGATCTCTCGTCCAACTTCGTTTTCGCCGCGGTGCCATTGTTCGTGTTCATGGGCGCCATGCTGGAACGCTCCGGGATCGCCGACCGGCTGTTTGAGGCGATTCATATCTGGACGCGGCGCCTGCCAGGCGGCCTCGCGCTTGCGACCATCATCATGTGCATCATCTTTGCCGCATCATCGGGTGTGATCGGTGCTACCGAATCGGTGGTGGGGTTGCTGACGATCCCGATCATGTTGCGGTACGGCTACGACAAGGGATTGATCTCCGGCACGATCTGCGCGGGTGGCTCGCTTGGCACGATCATTCCACCCTCGGTGGTTGCGGTCGTGATGGGGCCCCTCGCCGACATTTCCGTTGGCGATCTGCTTTACGGGATGGTGTTTCCCGGTCTCATCATGGCGGGGTTCTACCTTATCTACATTATGGTTCTTTGCACGGTTCGTCCGGCGCACGGACCGCGTATTCCGCCGGACCCGAGTGATCCAACGGTGAGCGCCAAACTCTGGATCACCACGCGCAACCTGATTCCGCCGGTGTTCATGATTTTCGCGGTGCTGGGTTCGATCCTGCTCGGCTGGGCTTCGCCCACCGAAGCCGCCGCGATCGGGGCGCTCTGCTCGGTGCTGCTGACGATGGTCTATCGTACCTTTACGTTCAGGGCGCTCTATGCCGCGCTCGTCAAGACGCTGAAGATTACCGCGATGATCATGGCGGTGCTGCTCGCCGGGACGCTCTTCACCGGCGTGTTCATCGGTGCGGGCGGGATCAACGTCGCCAATCGCGCGATCGTCGATCTGCAGCTCTCGCCCTGGATGCTGCTGTCGTTGATGATGTTGATCGTCTTCATCGCCGGATTCTTCCTCGATTGGATTTCGATCGTGCTGATCTTCGTGCCGATCTTCACTCCGCTGGTGAAGACGGTAGGCTTCGATCCGGTGTGGTTCTGCACCTTGTTCCTCATCATGATCCAAACCAGCTATCTCACGCCGCCCATGGCCCCCGCGATTTTCTATTTACGCGCAGTGGCCCCGCCTGAGATCACGATCAACGACATGTATCGCGGCGTCGTTCCGTTTATTATTCTTCAGTGTGTGACCTTGATGGTCGTGATGATCTGGCCGAAGCTGGTGACGTGGCTGCCGGGAGTGATGTTGCAGATGCGGTGATGGCCGGGAAACGGGAAACGGGAATATTGCGTGATACTCCATTTGCTGTCTTGACTTTGGCCGCGTGCGGAGTGCGGCCGACGCTTGGTATTTCCCGTTCCCCTTTTCTCGTTTCCCGTGAATATCGACGAAGGAGACATGAAGAATGACCCCCGAACAAATTCTCGCCATCCCACCCCGCATGCTGAAGCAGTCGCAGCGTGAGGCCTATTTTCGCGACGGCTATATTCTTCTCGAACGGGTGATTCCGAATGATTGGCTCATGCGGTTGCGCGCGGCCACCGCAGAGCTGGTCGAGCAAAGCCGCAAGGTGACGAATTCGGACAAGAAATTCGATCTGGAGCCCGATCACCGGCCCGATGCGCCGCGCCTGCGCCGTGTATCGAGCCCGGATATTCATCATCCGGTGTTCTGGGAATACTGCACCAAGGGTCCGATGCCGGACATCGTCGCCGATCTGGTCGGCCCGGATGTCAAATTCCACCACTCGAAGCTCAACTTCAAATGGAAGAAGGGCGGCGAGGAGGTGAAGTGGCATTACGACATCTCGTTCTGGCCGCACACCAATTACACGCCGCTCACCGTCGGCACCTATTTGTACGATTGCGGCATGGATCAAGGACCGCTTGGCGTGCTGCCGGGCAGCCATGCCATCGAGCCGATGCTGTCGCAGTATGACGAGGCCGGCAAATGGATCGGTTGCCTGCGCGATACCGATGCGGCAAAGCTCGATACGTCAAAGACCGTGTATCTCACCGGTCCGGCCGGTTCGCTCACGATCCACAACTGCCGGATGCTGCATTCGTCGCCGCGCAACGATTCCGATGTGGGGCGTCCGTTACTGCTTTACACGCTCACCGCGGCCGATGCGTTCACCTACATGTGCAATCCGCTTGGCACCGTTCACAGCGGCACCGTCGTGCGCGGCAAACCGGCGCCATTCGCGCATCACGATCCGCGGCCATGCCTGATTCCACCCGACTGGTCGGGCGGTTATTCGTCGATCTTCTCGCTCCAACAGGAAGAGGCGTCCGCGGCTGGGATGTAAAGCGCCGCAGCGGATCATCGTGCCGGCTGCTGTACGACCGGTCGTGCCGCGGTCGCATTGCTCCGCTTGGGCGTTGGGTCCCAACCCATCACGGCAAGCAGGACGAAGAAGCCGATCACATAGGCCAGGGCAACATGCCAGCCGTGATACACCCAGCTGCCTACATTCTTCGCCTCCGGATACATATTGGAGAGCGCCACACCCGCCGACGAGCCGAACCAGATCATCGAGCCGCCAAAGCCCACTGTATAGGCGAGCATGCCCCAGTCGTAGCCGTCTTGCTTCAGGGCGAGTGCGGTGAGCGGAATGTTGTCAAACACCGCCGAGATGAAGCCAAGCCCCATCGCGGACTGCCAGGAGGCCGCTGGGAGTTTTTCCACTGGCATCATCGAGGCGCAGGTGACCAGCGAGAGGAGAAAGATCGTGCCCTTGAGGGCGCCGGGCAAGAGACTCCACTCCGGCGCGCGCAAGGGTATGGAGACAAAGAGTGCCAAGACGACCGCAACGCCAATGAAAGGAAACTGGTCGGCGACGTCGTTGTGCAAGATATTCACATAGACGTTGACGGCGATGGCCACCACCAGAATGAAGGCGACGATGCCAACCCGCGTCCAGTCGATGGGGACGCCACCCGGTTGGTAGGGCATCAACGGCGAGTGCCGGTCCTGCTGTCGCGCTGCCGGGATGCCGAACACCACGAGCGCCACCGCAGCGGCGACATAGGCATGCAGCACCGCAAGCGGGCTCACACCGTCGATCCACATCATCGTCGTCGTGGTGTCGCCCACCACGCTGCCCGAACCACCGGCGTTCGAGGCGGCAACGATGGCGGCCAGGTAGCCGATATGGACCTTGCCGCGAAATACGGTGTGGGCCATCGCCCCACCGATTAGCGCGGCCGCAATGTTATCGAGGAAGGACGACAGCACGAACACCATCGCGAGTAACACGAACGCGCCTTTCCAACCGGCCGGCAGGTACTTCGGCAGCACTGCCGGCACCTTGCTGTCTTCGAAGTGCTTCGAAAGAAAGGCAAAGCCCACCAGCAAAAAGAACAGATTGGTGAGGATGACCCATTCATGCCCAAGGTGGCCAAAGAGGCCTGCGACGCCGTCGCCCTCTTTGAAACCGGTAAAGGCGACCTTGTAGATCGAAATGGTCGCCAGGCCGATCAGGGCGACCTGCAAGGTGAAGTGATGAAAGAGTGCAACGCCAAGCAAAGTGAGGGCAAACAGGATGAAATCGACGGGAATGCCCATCGCGACCGGCGGTTCACTCGCTGCCATCGCCAGCGGTGTGGCTAACCATAACGCGGCGCCGACCGCCCACAGGCTGCCTGGGGAGCCGCCGCGCACCGTGTGAATGCTGTTCTTGTTAAAGCGCATCGGCCTTTCTCCTCCTGGGTGTGTCGGGTGGACTCGCAAAGGCCCCACCAGCACGCGGGCTTTGTACCATTCCTCGTGTCCCGGTGTCAAAGCGTGCAGCGGCGCCTTGGCCCCACCGTGCTCCGCAAGGATTGATGTTCGTCAATGTTTGAATGGGGTACGAGTGTCTATAGTGCGCGAGCCGCCAACGCGCGCCTTGGCGCCCAGCACACGCGCCTCGCGTCATCCTCATTGCCCGGAGACTGTCATGCCATCGGATATCGAAATCGCCCAGGCTGCAACGATGCAGCGCGTATCCAAAATTGCGCGCGAACGATTGGGGATCGGCGAAGAACAGCTTGAGCCGTTTGGCCACTACAAGGCCAAGGTTTCGCTGCCGTACCTCGACAGCCTTCCGGAGCGCCCGGGTTCGAAGTTGATTCTGGTGACTGCAATCAATCCCACGCCGGCTGGTGAGGGCAAGACTACGACGACGGTTGGTTTAGGCGATGCGCTCAACCACATCGGCAAAAAGGCGGTGATCTGTTTGCGCGAGCCTTCGCTTGGCCCCGTATTCGGTGTGAAAGGCGGCGCGGCAGGCGGCGGCTACGCGCAGGTGGTGCCGATGGAAGACATCAACCTGCATTTCACCGGCGATTTCAGCGCGATTGCGTTGGCGAATAACCTGCTGGCCGCGTTGATCGACAACCACATCCATCACGGCAATGAGCTAGGCATTGATGTCCGGCGCATCGCCTGGAAGCGGGTGGTCGACATGAACGACCGGGCATTGCGCGAGATCGTCGGGTCATTGGGTGGTCCGGGCAACGGTTATCCGCGCCAGGACGGTTTCGATATCGTCGTCGCCTCGGAAGTCATGGCGATTTTTTGTCTGGCGACTTCGATTGATGATCTGAAGCGCCGGCTGGGCAATATCGTCATCGGCTATACGCGCGAGCAAAAACCGGTCTACGCCCGCGATCTCAAGGCCCATGGCGCGATGACCGTGCTGCTGAAAGACGCTTTGGCGCCGAACCTCGTGCAAACGCTGGAGAACAATCCGGCGTTCATTCATGGCGGCCCGTTCGCCAACATCGCGCACGGCTGTAATTCGGTCATCGCGACCAAGGCGGCGATGAAGCTGGCTGATTACGTCGTGACCGAGGCCGGATTCGGCGCCGATCTGGGTGCCGAGAAGTTTGTGGATATCAAATGCCGAAAATCCGGATTACGTCCTAACGCGGCAGTCATCGTCGCGACCGTACGGGCACTCAAGTATCACGGCGGCGTCGATCTCAAGATCATCACCCAAGAGAATGTCGCCGCACTCGAGAGGGGCATCGTCAATCTGGAGCGCCACGTCGAGAACGTCACGAAGGTCTATGGCATTCCGTGCGTGGTCTCGATCAACAAATTCACCAGCGACACCGCCGCCGAGATCGAACTCATCAAAACGCGCATGAAGAAACTGGGCGTGCCGGTCGTGCTCGCGAATCACTGGGCCGAGGGTGGCAAGGGTGCTGCGGAACTGGCCAATGTGGTGGTCGGGCTGTGCGAGCAGAAGTCAACGTTCAGTTTTGTCTACGAAGACAGCGACACGCTCTGGGACAAGATCAACAAGATCGCCAAGCGCGTCTATCGTGCCGTCGAAGTCACGGCGGATGCCAAAATTCGCGGACAAATCAAGAAACTCCAGGATGACGGATACGGTCATTATCCGGTGTGCGTGGCGAAAACACAGATGTCGTTCTCGACCGATGCCGGCTTACGCGGCGCGCCCGAGAATCATTCGATCAACGTTCGCGAGGTCCGTCTGGCGGCGGGCGCCGAATTCATCGTGATGGTCTGTGGTGATATCATGACGATGCCCGGTCTGCCGAAAGTACCGTCGGCCGAAAAAATTGACTTGGTAAATGGTAAGGTGGTTGGCTTGTTCTGAGACGATGGTCCGCCGATCGGTCGCGGAATTTCGATCGGCGCGAATTGACGAGCGGGAATACCAACAAAGGACATCGGGCCGGTGGTTGCCCGGTACAGGAAAAGCACCATGGAAATGCTGTTTGCGCCGCAGTTCTGGGCCGGCCTTGGCGTCATCATCTGGGTCAATCTGCTGTTGTCGGGCGACAACGCGGTGGTCATCGCGCTGGCATCCCGATCGCTTCCCCCCAACCAGCAAAGAAAAGCGATTTTCTGGGGCAGTGCCGCGGCGATCGTTCTGCGTATCATCCTCACCGTCTTCGCCGTGGCGCTGCTCGCGTTTCCATATCTCAAGATTGTGGGCGGGGTCCTCCTCGTCTGGATCGGTTATAACCTGCTGGTGGAGGGCGATGATGAGGGGCATGTCGATGGTCATGACAATCTGATGGCCGCCATCAAGACGATTCTCATCGCCGATCTCGTGATGAGTCTGGATAACGTACTGGCGGTCGCCGGTGCTGCCAAGTCGGCGGCCGCGGGCGTTCCGGGTAACGCCGAGCTGGTGCTCCTGATTCTTGGGTTGGCGATCAGTATTCCCATCGTCATCTTCGGCAGCTCGCTCGTG
The DNA here is from genome assembly GCA_009693235.1 of Betaproteobacteria bacterium. Classification (GTDB taxonomy): domain Bacteria; phylum Pseudomonadota; class Gammaproteobacteria; order Burkholderiales; family SG8-39; genus SHXR01. The sequence goes on from SHXR01000025.1 coordinate 34,819, forward strand.
CTCAAACTGATGGAGCGACTGCCCATCATCATTACTCTCGGTGCGGCGCTGCTTGGCTGGATCGCCGGCGACATGATAGTCACCGACCGCGCGATCGAGGGCTGGATCGATGAGAACGCGATGTGGCTGAAGACCTTCTACGTCGCCAAGATCGTCGGTGCGCTGTTGGTCATTGCGATCGGCGCCGCGCTCTGCAAGCGGAGGAAACCAGCCGCTTCGGTTTCGCCGCAGCCTTAGCGTTGGCCTGCTGTAAGGAAAAGTTACAGAAATTGTTGGCATCGCGACCGATAGCGAATGCCGAACAATGGGTGCCCACTGCAAGTGGGATGAAGTCGATCGTCGGCAAAGAATCGCCAGCGGCGCACCGGTCCGCTTAGTACTTGAGATTGAGGAGACGATTATGAGGCGATGCAAATCTCTGTTGGCCCTCTTCTGCCTGGGGCTCGCTTCGATGGGAATGGCTGCCCACGCGCAGACTTGGGAGCCCACCAGGACCGTGGAGTTCATCGTTCCGGCCGGTACCGGCGGCGGGGCGGACCAAATGGCGCGCCTCGTCGATGCCATCATCAAGAAGCATGGTTTGATGAAGCAGTCGATGGTGGTCGTGAACAAAGGTGGCGGCGCGGGGGCCGAAGGGTTTCTCGAAATCAAGAATGCGAAGAACGATCCGCATAAAATTATCATCACGCTGTCGAATCTGTTCACGACGCCGCACGCCACCGGGATTCCCTTCAACTGGAAGGAAATGACGCCGGTCGCGATGATGGCGCTCGACCAGTTCGTGCTGTGGGTCAACGCTGAAACGCCGTACAAATCGGCGAAGGAATACGTCGATGCGGTGAAAGTCGCTGGCTTTCACAAATTCAAGATGGGCGGCACGGGGTCGAAACAAGAAGATCAGATCATCACGGTCGGCCTGGAAAGGCAGACGGGCATCAAGTTCACCTATATCCCCTACAAAGGGGGCGGCGAGGTGGCGACGCAACTGGTCGGCAAGCACATTAATTCCACGGTCAATAATCCGATCGAGGCGGTATCGCAGTGGCGCGCCGGTCAATTGCGCCCGCTTTGTGTCTTTGACGACGAGCGCATGCCCTACAAGGTCAAGGTCACCGGCGATATGTCATGGAACGATATTCCGACCTGCAAACAGGTGGGTGTCGATCTCGACTATCTGATGCTGCGGGGCATCTTTATGCCGCCAGGTGTCACGGATGCGCAGCGGAGTTACTACATCGAGGTCATCAAGAAGGTGCGCGAAACGCCCGAGTGGAAAGATTTCATGGAGAAGGGCGCCTTCAATCAGACGTTCATGGTAGGCGATCCGTTCCGGGCCTGGCTCGCCAAGGAAGATCAGCGCCATTTTGATCTCATGAAAGAATCCGGGTTTCTCCTGAAGAAATAAGCAGACGCAGCCCAGGCACCAGCCGCTCTGGCGCCTTGAGACGACCACCAATCCCCGCTGGGGGCCGCAACCGTTGCAGCACTCTCTCCCTATGAACACGCACCAGCAATCCGATCGTTCCGCCGCCTCGTCTCGTGCGCTTGAGTTGGTCATTGCCGGGCTCATTTTCATTTTCGGTGCGGCGGTGGTCTTCGACAGTTGGCGATTAGGGGCGCGCTGGGGTGATGACGGCCCGGAGTCCGGCTACTTTCCGTTCTATCTAGGTCTGTTGATCCTCGTATCAAGTGGGATCGTGTTCTATCGTGGTCTTGGTGACAAGAAACTTGCCGCGAAGAGCTTCGTCTCAGTCGCGCAACTCAAACTCGTGCTGCTGGTGCTGGCGCCCTCGGTGATCTATGTCGGGTTGATTCAAGGGGCTGGCATTTATCTGGCCTCGATGGTCTTCATCGGATTTTTCATGATGTGGCTGGGCAAGTATGGGATCGTGAAGACGCTGGTCGTGTCAGTCGGCGTGATGGTCGCGTTTTTTCTGGTTTTTGAGGTCTGGTTCAAAGTTCCTCTGCCCAAAGGGCCCATCGAAGTCCTGCTTGGGTTGGCGTAACGCATGGATGAGCTTTCATCCCTGATGCAGGGCTTCGCGATTGCCCTCAGCCTAAAGAACGTGTTGTACATGTTTGTCGGGGTGACCCTTGGCGTCTTGATCGGCGTGTTGCCCGGTCTGGGTGGCGCCAATGGCGTCGCGATCTTGCTGCCGCTCACCTTTGTCCTCGCGCAGCAACCGGGCGGGACCACCACTGCGATCATTTTGTTGTCCTGCATCTACTGGGGCGCGCTGTTCGGTGGTGCGATCACCTCGATCCTGTTCAACATTCCGGGTGAGCCCTGGTCGGTGGCCACGACCTTTGATGGTTATCCGATGGCACAAAAAGGCGAGGCCGCGAAGGCGCTCACGGCCGCGTTCACCTCGTCATTCGTCGGTGCGCTGGTGGCGGTGATCATAATTACGTTCTTGTCGCCGGTCATCGCTCGATTCGCGCTCAAATTTGGACCGCCCGAGTATTTCTCGGTGTACCTGCTGACCTTCTGTGCGTTCGTCGGCATGAGCAAAGGCCAGGCAATGAAGACGGTTGCCGCGATGATGATCGGTTTTGCGCTTGCTGCAGTGGGGCTCGATCCGGTCAACAGTCAATTGCGCCTTACTTTTGGGCATATGGAGTTGCTGCAAGGCTTTGACTTTCTGATCGCGGTGATCGGACTGTTCGGTATCGGCGAGATCCTCCTCACCTTGGAAGAGGGGCTCGCCTTCAAAGGCACACGCGCCAAGATCGACATGCGGGTCGTTATCGATACTTGGAAGGAATTGCCACGCTATTGGCTGACATCGATTCGCAGCGCGGCGGTCGGATGCTTCATGGGCATCGTGCCGGGCGGCGCAACGCCTGCATCGTTCATGAGCTACGGATTGGCGAAGCGCCTGTCACCGGACGGCGAAAAATTCGGGACCGGGCAAATTGAAGGGGTGATTGCGCCGGAAACGGCCGCCCATGCCGCCGGCACCAGCGCGCTGCTGCCGATGCTGACCCTTGGCGTGCCAGGATCACCCACCGCCGCGGTGCTGCTGGGTGGTCTCCTGATCTGGGGCCTGCAGCCCGGACCGATGTTGTTCGTCGAGCAAAAGGACTTCGTGTGGGGCCTCATCGCCAGCATGTATCTTGGCAATATCGCCGGGCTTATCGTCGTGCTGACTTGCGTGCCGCTCTTTGCCGCGGTGCTCCGCATTCCGTTTGCCATCATTGCGCCGGTAATTCTGGTGATCTGCGCGATCGGCGCCTTCACGGTACACAACTCGATGTTCGACGTCTGGCTGATGCTTGGCTTTGGGGTGATGGGCTACATCTTCAAGAAACTCGATTATCCGATTGCGCCGCTGGTGCTTGCACTCGTGTTGGGCGACCGGGCTGAGACGTCGTTCCGGCAGGCGATGCTAGGGTCGCAGGGCGATCTCACTGTGTTCTTCTCCAACTGGTTGGTGGGCGGAGTGACGGGACTCGCGCTGGTGTTGCTCGTTTGGCCGGTTATTGCGGGATGGCGACAGAATCTGTCGGCGGTTCGTTAGCGCCGCACCCGCGTTCCGCTCCGACCTTCACTCTCCGCGCCCGAGCGAACGCGCGCCGGTGCGGCTTCCTTGGCACGCTTTTGCTTGAGGCGAGAGAGCGTTTCAGGCGTCAAATTCAGGTAGGAAGCGAGCTCCTTATTGGGGATGCGACCGACCAAATCGGGGTGCTTGCGCTCGAAGCGCGCCATGCGGCCGGGCGCATCGAGCAGGTGGAGGGTAATCGTATGCGCCATCACTTCGGACATCAGCCGCATCACTTCGTATTCGAAGCACGATTTCACATCCTCATGGGCTTCCAGGTATTCGACCCAGTGCGGCATGGAGAGGCGCACCGCCCGCACCTTGGTGACGGCGACGATGCTATAGGGCACCGGTGTGCGCAGGCGCCATGCCGCATAGGAGGTGTCCATGCCGGTTTCCGCGGCAAAGCGCAGAATCATTTCCTTGCCGTCGCGATTGGCCACTACCCGCTTCAGAATGCCATCGAGGATGAAGAATTGCTCCATCGCCGTGGTGCCTTGCTGGACTAGCAGTTCGCCCTTGCGGAAATCGGCGATATCAAGCATCGGCTCCAGGTCGTCACGAGCGGCCGCCGACACCTCACGCAGGATGAGGTTTTGTTTCAGCAGCAATCGAATCGTATTGCGTTGCGGGTGGGCGACGATGGTCGTCATCTTGATCGCCAAGCGCCGCCCGGTGCCGCCCACCCCGAACGGGCAGGCGCCCGGAACCCGGAATCATTGATCGCAGTCAAGGTGGCGAGGGGCTTGTTGTCCATAGACTTCCAGGCTTGCAGTATGAGGAACGAGTTTATCGGGTGTCCGCGCCGACCGGTGTTCAGCATCGGGCGGCCCGTGCTGATGGAGGCTCCCGCCGCGGGGTTTCCTTCCCCAACCATCTGAATCGCAATCGTCCAGGAGTCCGGTCATGGGAAGCATACAAGTTGCAGGGGATGTGAAGCTCGCAAGTGCCGGTCAAACCGGCGCGAGCGCGGAGGAAACGACAGACGGTTTTCACCTGGTCATCGATGCGCTTAAATTGAACGGCATCGATACGATTTTTGGCTTGCCCGGGATTCCGATTACCGATCTCACTCGCAAGGCGCAGGCAGCAGGCATACGAGTGATCTCGTTCCGGCATGAGCAAAATGCCGGCAACGCCGCAGCGATCGCAGGTTTCCTCACGCAGAAACCGGGCATTTGCCTGACCGTCTCGGCGCCGGGCTTTCTTAATGGTCTTACCGCCTTGTCGAATGCAACCACGAATTGTTTTCCGATGATTCTCATCAGCGGCTCGAGTGAGCGCGAAATCGTCGATCTGCAGCAAGGCGATTACGAGGAAATGGACCAGCTCGCCATTGCCAGGCCGCTCGCCAAGGCGGCTTTTCGTGTGCTGCATGCGGAAGATATCGGTGTGGGCATCGCGCGCGCGATTCGGGCGGCCGTTTCCGGACGTCCGGGCGGGGTCTATCTCGATTTGCCGGCGAAACTTTTCGCGCAGTCGATGGACGCCGCGGCGGGCAAGCGTTCACTGATCAAGGTGGTCGATCCTGCGCCACGTCAAATTCCGGCGCAAGATGCGGTACAACGTGCCCTCAATCTCCTGAAGGGCGCCAAGCGACCGCTCATCGTGCTCGGCAAAGGGGCCGCCTATGCACAAGCGGACGCAGATGTGCGTGCGCTCGTCGAACGCACCGGCATCCCCTATTTGCCGATGTCGATGGCGAAAGGCCTGCTGCCCGATACCCATGAACTCTCCGCATCGGCGGCGCGCTCCTATGTGCTGCCGGAGGCCGATGTCGTCATGTTGATCGGCGCGCGCCTTAACTGGCTGCTTTCGCATGGCAAGGGCAAGACCTGGGGCGGCAAGGATCACAAGGACTGGGGTGGCCAGCAATTCATCCAGATCGATATCTCGCCGCAAGAGGCCGATAGCAATGTGCGCATCGATGCGCCGGTGGTGGGCGATATCGGTTCGTGCGTCGCCGCGTTGCTCGCCGGCATCGGTGCAAACTGGGCGAGGCCGCCGTCCGACTGGCTTGCGGCCGTTGCCGATCGCAAGGATAAGAACGTCGCCAAGATGGCCGAGACCTTGGCCAAAAATCCGGTGCCGATGAACTTCCATAGTGCGCTCAATGTAGTGCGCGACCTCATCAAGGCGAATCCTGATGCAATGCTGGTCAATGAAGGGGCCAACACCCTGGATTTCACCCGCAGCATCGTCGACATGTACCAGCCGCGCAAACGCGTCGATGTCGGCACCTGGGGCGTGATGGGGATCGGTATGGGCTTTGCCGTGGCGGCGGCGGCGGTGACCAAGCAACAGGTGTTTGCGATCGAGGGCGATAGCGCATTTGGATTTTCCGGTATGGAAGTGGAAACCATCTGCCGCTACAACCTGCCCGTTTGCGTGGTGATCTTCAACAACAACGGCGTCTATCGCGGCACCGATGTGAATCCGACCGGTGGGCCCGATGTCGCGCCAACCGTGTTTGTAAAGGGCGCGCGCTACGATAAATTGATGGAGGCGTTCGGCGGTGTAGGCGTACATGCCACGACGCCGGCGGAATTGCGCAAGGCCATGGAAGAAGCCGTACGATCCAAACGGCCCACCCTGATCAATGCCGTCATCGACGAAACCGCAGGGACCGAGAGCGGGCGCATCACGAGTCTCAATCCCACCGCGAAAAAGAAATAGGACCATCATGGAAGCACTCAAAGGAATTCGTATTCTCGACATGACCCATGTGCAAGCGGGGCCGACCTGCTCGCAATTGTTGGCATGGATGGGCGCCGATGTGATCAAGTTCGAGCCACCGCAAGGCGATGCCACGCGCGGTCAGTTGCGCGACGTACCGAACGCGGACAGCCTCTACTTCACGATGCTCAACTGCAACAAGCGCTCGATCACAGTCAACATGAAAGCGCCCGAGGGCAAGGCGGTGTTCGTCGATCTCCTTAAGAAATGCGACATCATCATGGAGAACTTCGGGCCGGGCGTACTCGATCGGCTTGGCTTCACCTGGGAGAAGATCCACGAGGTCAACCCGAAAATCGTCATGGGATCGATCAAAGGATTTGGTTCAACCGGTCCTTACGCTGAATTCAAGGCGTATGAGAACGTCGCGCAAGCAATGGGTGGTGCGATGAGCACGACCGGCATTCCGGCGGGTCCTCCCTATGTAACCGGCGCGCAAATCGGCGATAGCGGCACCGGTTTGCATCTGGCGATTGGATTGCTCGGTGCCTTGCATCAGGCCAATCGCACCGGCAAGGGTCAGTACGTCGAAGTCGCGATGATGGATGGCGTGATGAATCTTTGCCGCGTGAAATTCCGCGATCATCAGCGCCTTACGAGACAGTCACTCTCTGAATACTCCGTGCCGACGCAACAAGGCATGGGCGATGTGCCGCGCGCCGGCAACGACTCCGGTGGCGGGCAACTTGGGAACGCCATCAAGTGCAAACCGGGCGGCCCCAACGATTACCTCTACATCGTCGTGCAGGAAGCCGTCTGGGAACCGCTCGCGAAACTAATTGGACCGGTGGTTGGCGCGCCCGATCTTGCCACCGACGCGCGATTCGCCAAGATTGGTGATCGTCGCAAGAATCAGAACGCCATGTGGGCAATGATCGAAAAATTCGCATCCGGCTACACCAAGCGCGAATTCATGGCGATCCTCAATCCGATCGATGTGCCGTGCGGGCCGATCATGAGCACGGAAGACCTCGCCACCGACGAACATATCCGCGGCCGCGACATGTGGGTCGAACTCGATCATCCACAGCGCGGCAAATGGTTCAACGTCGGCATGCCGATCAAGCTTTCCGATTCACCGGCGGTGATCAAGCGATCGCCCACCCTTGGCGAACACACCGACGAAGTGCTGAAGCAGGTGTTGGGTTACGACGATACGAAAGTCAGTGCACTCAAGGCGGCCGGCGCGTTCTCCGCGCCCCCGAAAAAGGCGGCTTGATCATGAGAATTGCAATCATCGGCCAGCAAGATTTTGGAAAAGCGGTGCTGGAGGCGTTTGTCGCGCGGGGCGACGAGGTCGCCGCGGTGTTTTGCGCACCGGAAAAAGACGGCGCGAAAGCCGATCCACTGAAAGTTGCCGCGCTCGAGAAGGGATTGAAGGTCTACCAATTCCCGTCGCTACGAGCCCCTGAGGCGCAAGCGGCGATGAAGGCTGCCGATGCTGAGATCGGCATCATGGCATTCGTGTTGCAATTCGCGCCGCAGGAGTTCGTCAATATCCCCAAGCGTGGGACGATTCAATTTCATCCTTCGCTGCTGCCGAAATACCGTGGCCCAAGTTCCATCAACTGGCCGATCATTCGTGGCGACACGAAAACCGGGCTCACGATTTTCAGGCCGACCGATGGACTCGACGAAGGGCCGGTCGTCTTGCAGAAGGAAACGCCGATCAGCGCTGACGATACGTTGGGCAGCGTTTATTTCGATCGACTGTTTCCAATGGGTGTGAAGGCGATGGTCGAGGCCGCGGATCTGGTGGTTGGAGGGAAACATCGCGAGATCGTGCAGGACGAAGGACAAGCATCGTACGAAGGATGGTGTCGCACCGCCGAGGCAGAGATCAACTGGGCCAATCACGTCGATTTCACCTACAACCTGATTCGCGGTTGTAACCCAGCGCCCGGCGCCTGGACGACCCTCACCGGTAAGAAAATTCAAATTTTCGACGCGAAAAAGCATCTGTTCCGTACGTTCGGTACGGTGAAGGGAAAAATCGGCGAGGTGTCGGAGATCGGGCCGGCCAGTTTTCGTATTACGGCGCAGGGCGGTCAGATCGAAGTCATGAAAGCCAAAGGCGAGGACACCAAGAAGATCGGCGGCAGTGAGTTGGCCACCGCGTTGGGCCTTGCCGTCGGGTCGCGATTGGGCGGTTGAACGAAGGTCGAGGTCATTCCCGCCTGATCCGCTGCTTGCGGGATGCGTTTGCGACAGCCCTCATCGCTTGATCTTGCGCTTCGCGCGGGGGGGGGGCATCGCTGCCGATTTGCACGTCTTCCGCTCAATGGAATGCGAAACGTGCGGAATTTGTGCCCGATGGTGAGAGGGAAGTCGGCGCTTGGCCAATCCTTCTCACATAGAATCGGGCGGACCTTGACGACAATCAGACAACCCTTCCTTCGCGGAATTTCCCTGTGACCGCGCGAACTGCATCAATCAAATTCATGATGAGGTGCCTGCCGGTGGAATCTGTCCGTTTCCCAAGGGGCGGGCTGGGCGGGATCGTGCTTTGCAATGCAGGCCCCGAGCAACGCTAGATGAGCGAACAATTAATGGGTCAGCGGCGCGTGGAAGTGTCAGAGGGATATCGCACAGTGAACCCAAGCCCAACCAGCCTTGCGCAATCCCTTGAGATCGCATGCTGCACCGATGCAGGAATCGTGCGATCGCATAACGAAGATTCGGTTTCCTCGGATACGTCCATTGGCTTGGTGGTGCTCGCTGACGGGATGGGTGGCTACAACGCGGGAGAAGTGGCGAGCGGCATGACCACAGCGGTGATTACAACCGAAATGCGAAAGGTTCTGGTTGTGCAAAATCCTGCTGAAATGGACACCGCGACGGGACGCCCGATCGGGCCGCGCCTGCTGCTAGAACAGATCACCAAGGCCAATGCGGCGGTCTACGAAGCGTCACAAACGCAGCCGCAGTACAGCGGCATGGGTACCACGCTTGTTACGGCGCTCTTCTACAACAATGGCGTCACCTTTGCGCACATCGGTGATTCCCGTGGTTATCGCTTGCGGGACGGTACGCTCACGCAGGTGACCAAAGACCACTCACTGCTTCAGGAACAGATCGATAATGGGCTCATCACGTCTGAGCGGGCACGCTATTCGAACCACAAGAATCTTGTTACCCGTGCCCTTGGCATCGATCAGGAAGTCGATGCCGAAATTACCCAGTGTGAGGCGCTGCCGGGCGACATTTACCTTCTTTGTTCCGACGGGCTAAATGACATGGTGCCCGACGAGGATATTGGTATGACGATGCAAGCGCTGTCAGCGAATTTGAAACTTGCAGCCCAGCAGTTGGTGCAACTTGCCAATGACAACGGGGGGCGGGACAACATTTCGGTGATTTTGGTGCGCGTCTTGCACGATTACGCGGCTTCCCGGGGGGGGCTCGTATCGAGAATCCTCGGTTGGCTACGATAAGGGGACGAAATGACCAAACTCATCCTCAGCATGGACGGCCTGGTGCTCAAGGAATACAACGTCACCAAAGAGCGGACCACGATCGGTCGCAAGCCCCATAACGATATTCAGATCGACAATCTTGCGGTTTCGGGTGAGCACGCCGTCATCGTGACGATCCTCAACGACTCGTTCCTGGAAGACCTTGGCAGCACCAACAGCACGCTCGTCATCTGACAGCCGATTAAGAAGCACTTTCTCCAGAATAACGATATTGTCGAATTGGGCAAATACAAGCTCAAATACCTGAACGACGGTACTGCCGCCGTCTCGAGGACCGAGGATTTCGAGCGGACGATGGTGCTCAGGCCGAAGTCGGCCATGGTCACGGCGCAGCCAAGCCGAACCGAGATGGCAGTGAGCGGTGTCAGTGCACCCATGGAAGCCGCCGCGTCCACCACTTTCCAAAAGGCAGCAGGGTCGGCGCCCGTATCGCAAAGCGGGTTGAACAGTTTTGGAACCCCGCCGTCCGCCGCGGCGCCGGTTCGCCAAGCGCCGGCCGCTGGGGTGCCGGTCCGCCAGCCCCCGGTTGCGCTCGCGCCTGCCGTAGCGCGCAGCGGCATCGGCACCATTCAAATATTGACCGGCTCCAATGCCGGCCGAGAACTCGAGCTGACCAAAGCGCTCACAACCCTAGGCAAGCCAGGCGTGCAGGTCGCTGCGGTCACCAAGCGGCCACAGGGCTATTACATCACCCATGTAGAAGGCGCGATTTTCCCGATCGTCAACGGCAAAACGCTCGATCCTCAGGCACATTTGTTAGCGAACCACGCCGTCATCGAACTTGCCGGTGTGAAAATGGAGTTCTACCTAAAGTAGGTGCATGACGATCGCGTTCGCTTGCGTCAGGCGCGATCGTAGAATTAACGGACCGAGGGGCTCGCCCCCTCGTAACTCCCCGAACAGAATGGTCACGCCGGTTACCCGAGATCGCTTAATCAGCGTTTGCCAAGGAGATTCGAATCGCGCCCTTTCGTAACCCGCTGCCACTTGCCACTGCATATTGCGCAGCGGTCCGTGGCCGCACGGGGATGCGATGAAGGTTCGCGTTCTTGGTTGCAGTGGCGGCATCGGCGGACGACATCTGCGTACGACCTCGATGTTGATCGATCGCGATGTGCTGGTCGATGCCGGGACCGGTGTGAGCGACCTAACGTTGGCCGAGCTCGCCGAGGTTGATCATGTTTTGTGACGCATAGTCACCTCGATCATATCTGCTCGATTCCACTGATGGTCGACACCGTTGGGCCGATGCGTACGCGCTCGCTCGTGTTGCATGCGTTGCCCGCGACGATCGAGATTCTCCGCAATCACATCTTCAATTGGTCGATCTGGCCTGACTTTACGCAGATACCGGCACCCGAACAACCGTTTCTGCAATTCGAGCCGATCCAACTTGGCGAGTCCGTCGCGCTCGGCGGCGGTCGAAGAATCACCGCATTGCCGGCCAATCACGTGGTACCTGCCATCGGCTATTTGTTGGATAGTGGGCAAGCAAGTCTCGTGTTTACCGGCGACACGACCACCAACGACGCGCTGTGGCCAATCGTCAATACGCTCGTGAATCTGAAATATCTCGTCATCGAAACGGCGTTCAACAATGGTGAGCGGAAGCTGGCCCAGATCTCCAAGTATCTGTGTCCGAGTTTGCTCGCCGAGGAGCTTGAAAAGCTTGAGCGCACTGCGGAAATCTTCGTTACGCATTTGAAGCCGGGCGAAATTGAGCTCACGATGCAGGAAATCGCCGAATGTGCGGGACAGTTCAATCCACGCATGCTGCAAAACGGTCAGGTTTTTGAGTTCTAACATGCCCATTCGACGGATCGATGTCATGAGTGATGCAAGGCGGGTGAGCCTGGAAATACTCAGAGGTTTGCATCCGATCAGTGCGTTATCGGATGCGCGTCTTGTCGAGCTTGCATCGCTCACATTTATTGAGCGTGTGAGCCGAACGTTGGATCCATTCCGAGTCCGCGCCAGCGTGGGATCGAGCGTCTATCTGCTGCGCGGGGAACTCGCCATCGATGCTGGTGAGGGAGGGCTTACCGTCATCGTTGGTGGCACACCGGAGGCCGCACATCCGCTGGGACGCCGCGGTACCTTGCGATCGGCACGGGCCATCACGGATATCGATCTGGTTCGCTTCGATGACGAACTCATCGACATCATGATGACTTGGGATGAGATTGCGCCTGCTGTACCCGATCGGGCCAAGACGGCCAATGATGCGGTCAGCGACGGCCAGGCCGTACGAATTGGCAGTTGCTGAGCGGCGTGTTCAGCGTCAACAGTCTGCGTGCGGGTGCCCTGTCCCGATTGCCGACTGCCGACATTGGCCGACTGCTTGCGCGGTTCGAGCGCGTGCGGGTCAAGCGCGGTACGGCCGTCGTTCAGGAAGGCGAGCCGGGCGACTTCTACTATGTCATTGAGAGCGGCCGTGCCACGGTCACCCGCAATGTCGGGGCGTGGCGATGAACGTCGCGCAACTTAAATCCGGGGACGCGTTCGGTGAGGAAGCGCTGCTCGCGAACACGCAACGCAATGCGACGGTGACCATGTTGGCCGACGGATCGCTGTTTCGTCTCGCCAAGATTCATTTCGATGAAATACTGCGGGCGCCGCTGTTGCGCGAAATTTCGGTGATCGAAGCAAACGCGATCGTTGCACGGGGTGGGCAATGGATCGATGTCCGCTATCCTTCGGAGTCGCAAACTGATCGGCTTCCCGAAGCGTTGAATATTCCACTTGGGGAAGTGCGGAATGCCGCAGGCCTCTTGGATGCCGATCGCGAATATGTCGTCTATTGCCAGACAGGGCATCGCAGCTCGGCGGCCCCATTTCTGTTGGCGCAGCGCGGATTGAGCGCATATGTGTTAGCCGGTGGTCTTGCTGCGCGGCAGACCCATCAGAGATAAAGCAAGCCGGACCCTGTGATCAAAAATTGCGGCGTTGTTGGATTCCCGCAGGTCCCAGCCTATTGAGCCAGAGCAAGGTGCCGGTAAACAATGGCGATCAGCAGTCGAGCGGCGCGTATTGATCTTCACGGGTCGGGTAGCCACCCCATCAAGGAATCCTGCAATCGTCGCTTAATTGATTTCGTTGTATTGATACCTGGCGAGAGGTTTGGGGGAATGAGTTCTGTAGTGCACAGCCAATCCGGAGCGGTTGCCGAGCCTGCGTCGAAGCTTGCTTTTCGCAAGAGTCTTCAGCTGGTGCTCGACAAAATCGCAGCGTCGCGCAAATTCGACGAGATGCTGAATGCGGCGAGTGCCGAATTCCTGACGGTGTTTGGGGCGGATCGCTTTACGTTTTATGCTGTCGGTGATGACAAGGTATCGATCATTTCCCGGCTGAAGACGGGCTTCCATACCCTCAAGGATCTCAAATTGCCGATCGGTGAGCATTCGATCGCCGGTTACGTCGCGTTGTCCAAGCGGCTCGTCAACATCAAGGGTGCGTACGACGATGAAGAGCTGCGCGGGCACAACCCGAAGCTGCGCTTCCTGCGTGAAGTCGATCGGCGGACCGGATATCGCAGCAAACAGATGCTGGCTGCGCCGATCATTCTGCCGCAGGTCAACGAGCTGGTGGGCGTGGCGCAACTGATCAACACCAAGAACGATCAACCGTTTGGTCCGATCGCCGAAGAAGGATTCAACGAAATATGTAAGGCGTTGGCCGCGCGTTTTCTCGGTGCGACAAAAGGTGGTTCGGACTTCGGTACCGGGCCGGTTGCGGCGAAAAGCAAGTATGACTATCTGGTGACGGGCGGGACCATCCCCGCCGAGAAATTTGCCCAAGCGCAGCAGTCCGCGCGCAGCCAAGGCAAGGACCTTGAAGAGATTCTGGTTGCCGACCTCGGTGTCCCCCTAAACGAAATCGGCCGGGCGTTGGGCGGTTATTTCGGCGTGCCTTATATGCCGTTTAAGGCGGATCGCGTCAAGCCGCTTGATCTGATCAAGAATCTGCCGCGTGAGTATGTGGTGGCGAGCCATTGGCTGCCGATCGATGAAACGCCAGAAGGTGTCATCGTCATGGCCCTTGACCCGGAGCGAATCAAGGCGTCACGGGTCGCGGCAATGTGCTTGGCAAGCCAAAAATCGCGTACCGGATCACGACGCAACGCGAGTTTATTCAGACCATCGATGCGTTCTACGGCAGTCAATTAGTCAATGAGGACATCGGTAATCTCATCGGCGATAACGATGTCCTTGATGACGACGCCGTCGAAGACCTTGATCTGAACGGTGCGCAAGACAACGAAGTCGTGAAGCTCGTCAATAAGATCGTCATTGACGGCCATAAGCAAGGCGCCTCAGACATTCACATTGAGTCGTATCCAGGCAAAGGCAAAGTCGAAATTCGCTTTCGCAAGGACGGCACGCTGATGCCGTATATGGAGATTCCCGCGTCGTACCGCTCCGCGATCATTGCGCGCATCAAGATCATGTGCGATCTCGATATTTCGGAACGACGCAAGCCCCAGGACGGCAAGATCAAGTTCGAGAAATTCGGCCCGCTCGATATCGAGTTGCGGGTCGCGACCATTCCCGTGGCGGGTGGCGTTGAAGACATCGTGATGCGGATTCTTGCCTCGGGCGAGCCGATTCCGCTCGATAAACTTGGTCTGTCGAAGGAAAACAACGCGCGATTGCAGGGCGTCGTCTCCAAGCCGCACGGCTTGTTCTTCGTGTGCGGACCGACCGGCTCCGGCAAAACGACGACGTTGCACTCGATTCTGAAGCACCTCAACACGCCGGAAACGAAAATCTGGACGGCCGAAGACCCGGTCGAGATTACGCAAAAGGGCCTCCGGCAGGTGCAGATCAATCGCAAAGCCGGCATGGATTTTCCGACCATCATGCGCGCGTTCCTCAGGGCCGATCCGGACATCATCATGGTGGGCGAGATGCGGGATAAGGAAACAACCTCGATCGGTATTGAGGCCTTCCTTACCGGTCACTTGGTCTTTGCGACCTTGCATACCAACAACGCACCGGAAAGTATTATTCGCCTGCTCGATATGGACATGGATCCATTCAACTTCGCCGATGCCTTATTGGGTGTGTTGGCGCAGCGGCTCGCGAAGCGCCTCTGTTCGAAGTGCAAGCAACCGTATGCCGCATCGCCAGGGGAACTCAAGATCCATATGAGTGAGTACACCTCAGAGCTGTTGCACACCGAACGTTTCAAGAAGGATCCGAAAGGGTCCATGGACGGGATGGTGGCTGAGTGGCGAAAGAAGTACGCCACCGACAAAGGCGAGTTCATCTTGCACAAGAAAGTCGGCTGCGAAGTGTGCGGCGGCACCGGCTACAAGGAACGGGTCGGTTTGCACGAGCTGTTGGTGGGCACCGATCAAATCAAGAAAATGATTCAAGAAGGCGCGCGTGGCGCAGATGGTTGCGGTGGCCCTTGATGAAGGCATGCGCACCCTCAAGATGGATGGCATCGAGAAGGTCATGGAAGGCGCGACCGATATCGCCCAGGTGCGGGCGGTGTGTATCAAGTAATTGGGCCGCGATCGCGTAGCGCCCCTACTGTGTCGGAATGTCCAGGATCAATGCGCCCAACGATCGCGGCGAATGAATCGTCACCCCGCCGACGGACTTGCCGAAGCCCGCGTCAAAGTGGGTCTTATCGCCGGTCACGAGGACATCGCAGTGCAAACGGATCGCTGCTGCTAGCACAGGTTGGTCTTTTTACGGTAGCCACGACACGTCTTTGGTAGCCGAGCGTACGGGCTGCATTGCGCTCAGATGGAGTGTGGTGAGGAACTCTTCCAATGCCGCCAAGGCTTCCGGCCCTTTGATCAGCGAGTTGCGACGGACCTCGGTGACGACAACGCCGATTACTGCAACGCTGATCTTTACCCTCATTGTATTGGACCGCGACTAGCGGAAATTCGCCGCGAAACAAGGGAGAGCATCGCTTGATGAACAGTGACCTTTTCCACCATGGCAGGACCCGTCCCGCCGCCAGCCAATCCACCGATCCAGCCCGTTGCACCGCTCAACGTGACCATAAATTGCAGCCAGTGACGTTTTTGGCGTGGCGGTTTTTCAACCACCTGATGCCACTGATAACTGCGTCACGGCAGCCCGACCCGGTGATTCTTGGATCATTTAATTACCTATGTAAATCAATATGTTGACGGACTGATCGGCACCGTCAACAAACATGGCACAGCGCTTGCGTTAGTCCCCTCGTCTGAACAAAACATCGGATACCAGGTGTTCACTAACCAGAGGGGTAACAAGTAATGAAACGTTCAATCCAGAAGGGCTTTACCTTGATCGAACTGATGATCGTGGTCGCGATCATCGGCATTTTGGCGGCGATCGTCATTCCGCAATACGGCGACTACACGTCGCGTACCCGGGCAGTTGCGTCGATCACCGAGCTGAACAGCACGAAATCGGCGATTTCGGAGTGTGTTTCAGCCGAGGGCGCCCTTGCGAACTGTGTTACGCAAGGCGTTAATGGCATTCCAAGCTGGACAAATACGACCAACTTCTCGGTTCAACCTACGATCACCGCTGCTACTGGCGCGATTACGGCAACCTCAACTGCTACTGCCTCATCTGGTGGAGCCGGGCTCACAATTAACTTAGTCCCGGCCTTTAACGCCGGCGCAGCAAACATTACCTGGGCCAAGCTGGCGGTGCCACGATTTGCAATGCGACCCGCGGCATGAAAGCCGGTTCGGGTGGTTGCCCGTAATCAACGCTAGAGGCGGTTCCACGCCTCTTAGCGGTTAGTTAATAAGCAAAAAACGCCCCGGCAATCCGGGGCGTTTTTCTTTTGGGTCCCCTAAGAAAGTGCGACTACGAATCCATCGAACGCACGAAGGGTCCAGATTTTCCGCCCGTTTTCTCCAGTAACTTGACTTCAGCAATCGTCATTCCCCGGTCCACTGCCTTGACCATATCGTAGACCGTCAAGAGCCCTACTGATACAGCCGTCAAGGCCTCCATCTCGACGCCGGTTCGTCCCCGTGTTTCGACCGTGACGGTCAACGTCACCGCAGATTCAGCGTCTTCAAGCGCAAATTCCGCGTTTACATGCGTGAGTGCCAGGGGATGCGCAAGGGGAATTAAGTCAGCCGTCCGCTTAGCCGCCTGAATGGCCGCGATCCGCGCGATACCCAGCACATCGCCCTTCTTCGCCGTGCCGGCACGGACGAGCTCAAGCGTCGCCGGCAACATCTTGATGCGGCCGCTCGCGCGTGCCACACGATGGGTTTCGTCTTTAGCCCCCACATCGACCATGTGTGCTTCGCCTTGGGGGTTGAAATGGGTGAGCGTGCCAGTCATAGGGCCTTTTCTAGGGAGAGCGTTTAGTGCGTAGGCGCCCGCGCGCCGTGCTCGAAGGATTATGCATGAACAGACGCGGGTATCATCCGGGGGTATGAAACGCCTTTTCTCTTTTGTGCTCGCCGTCGCACTCGTTACGAGCAGTTCCGCCCAGAATCTTCCCGATTTGGGGGAGTCGGCACAGGCCGGATTTTCTACCCAGAACGAGCGGAAGCTGGGCGAGATGATCATGCGTGAGCTCCGCCGTGATCCGGCGTTTCTCGACGACCCGGAAGCCCAATCCTACGTTGAGTCGGTCGGCTACAAGCTCGTTGCGGCCGCCGGTGGAACGCGCCAAGGGTTCGATTTCTTCGTCATTCGTGATCCGTCGATCAATGCTTTCGCGATGCCGGGTGGCTTTGTCGGCGTACATGCGGGCCTGGTGATGGCTTCACAATCGGAGGCCGAGATGGCCTCGGTGCTAGGCCATGAAATTGCGCATGTTACCCAGCGCCATATCGCACGGCAGCTGGATAAGCAATCCCAAATGCAGATGGCCGCGATCGCCGGACTAATCATTGCGCTGCTGGCGGCCCGCTCGAATCCCGATGTGACATCGGCCGCCATTGCCACGACCCAGGCCGGCGCGATTCAAGCCGCGCTCAATTACTCGCGCGATCTGGAACGTGAGGCCGACCGACTGGGCTTTCAGTATCTTGACGCGGCCGGCTACGACGTCAATGGCATGGTGGGATTTTTCGAGCGCTTGCAGCGTGCCACCCGCCTGCAGGAATACAACGCGCCGGCTTATTTACGGACCCATCCGCTCACCACCGAACGCATTGCGGATATGCAGAATCGCGCCGCCGGTGCTCGGTACCGCCAACAGGCCGATAGCCTCGAGTTTCATCTGGTCAGGGCGAAGCTTCGCGCACTACAGGGCAATCCGCGCGAAGCGATTGCCACCTTTGAAAATCAACTCAAGGAAAAGCGCTTTGTTGCGGAGGGTCCCTCCCGCTATGGCTTAGCGTATAGCTTGTACCGAGCGCGCGAGCTGGTTCGGGCGGAAAGCGAACTTGCCGCCGTGCGAAAGCTTGCCGTCACGCATTCAATGATCGAGACACTGGACGCCGCCATCAAGTTGGCGAATCAGAACGTTGACGGCGCCATCGCCATCCTTGAGCGTGCGATGAAGGAATCGGGCGGACGCTATTCTGTAGCGTACAGCTATGTCGAAGCGTTGCAGGTCGGTGGCCGACACAAGGAAGCGTTGGGTTTCTTGGAGGATCTCATCAAACAGCGCCCGCGCGATGCCAGATCGCATGGCATGCAGGCGAAGTCCTATGCCGCAATCGGGCGTCGAGCGCTGCAACATCGTTCGCAGTCCGAGGTCTATTACCTTCAGGGCGCATTGCCGGCTGCGATCGAGCAATTGCAGCTCGCACAGTCGGCGGGCGATGGTGACTTTTATCTGTTGTCGTCGGTGGACTCGCGGCTACGTGCGCTCAAAGCCGAGTACACCGAGGAGCGGAAGCAACAGCGGCGGAATTAGATGCCTATAGGATTGAACCTTTGGCAATCATTCCGTTGGACCACAACCTCACCGGGGACGATGAGCGACAGAATTTAATTCCATGAGGTGGGACCGTACGCTTTGCAAATATTCGGACTGCAACGACGCAATAGCGTTATGCCGCTCCTTAGAATACACCGATAGATTGAAAGTACGCTCTTCACCACTCTTGATATTTATCCAAAATTTCTGGACATTCTTTTGATCGCGGTTATCAATCAGTCCAACTTCTTGATCTTCTTGAAAATACGTATAGCGTCTGCGCGCTGATTTTTGCAATGGAGACCCTGCCCATGTGGATGGCCGTATCATTCCAAACTCTTCCAAAATTGTACGGGCGATATCGACTTGGGAGGCACCGTGGCGATGATCATGCAAATTGGGCGGCGCGTAACCATACGACAATAAAACGAACGAAATCCGCAGCACTTCATCGTATACGCGGTTCCCATGACCGAACATGCCGCGCTCGCCCATCTCTTCGCCGTGATCACTGGTTATGACGACAAGGCTGTTGTCAAGAAACTTCTTGGCTTTCAAGATTTCCAGCAGTTCATGAATAATCGCATCGGACTGAAGCACACCATTGTCGTAATAATTGATACTCCGCTCAAGCCATGCATCGTCTCGATTACGCGAAAATACATAGCTGCCGGCGGGGCGGTATCGAATGAATTCATCGTGACGTTTGCCCATTACGTGCGCGGACATCAGATGAAATTGAAACATGACCGGGTTACCGTCCCACTCGGCCAGAGATTTGGCCCTATCAACGACTAGACGATCATCGTTGAAGTAGAAATAGATTGCCTGCAACCCGTCAAAATAGCTATCTACATCCCCATAGTGCTCTTTTAATCCATAGAAATTTGTATGGTCTCCACCCAGGATCATGTGGATTCGATAGCCGTGGCGCTTAAGTATTTGCTGCAAAGTGAAAGGTCGATTGGATAATTGATGCACAAACTTCGAGGTGGTAAGGCTCAATAGACCACACCTAGATTGCGCGCACGAAGACCGCATTCCGCTCACCTGACGCATCATCCCGCTCTTCTGTAGCGCCCGTAAGTTCGGCGTGGTATCGCGTCGGTACCCGAAAATGCCCAAATGATCGGGCCGCAATGCATCGACGACGATGACTACCAGATTCTTGCGATCAGACTTCGGGTCGATCTGGTATTCACTTCTCTCCACATCTTCAATTCGATCAATTTTTTCAGTCCTAGACCTTTCAATTGCGAGTTTTCAGCATTGGTTTTCTCAACTAATCGGGCTTGAATTAAATTGGCGGCGTGCGTAGGAAAAAATGTCAACGCAACGGGTTCCGATGCCTCGACGGCGGGTGCTCTATGAAACAGAATTATTTCATGCGCGCAAGCGACCGTTCCCAATAGAAGAATGAGAGGAGGTCCCACAAAACCGGACAGGGTTATAAGTGAAGTTCTGCTCTAACAGGCGACGCAGTCGCCAAGGAGCAAAGAAGATGAGACGCCCCCGCCGCAACCACTCAGCGGCATTCAAAGCAAAGGTGGCCTTGGCCGCCGTGAA